>CAZTPE010000009.1:0-26666 GCA_964614545.1 uncultured Ectothiorhodospiraceae bacterium | reverse complement strand
CGCCACCCTGACCCTGTGGAGTGAGGACGAAAAGGTCGGCGCGTTGGAGCTGCAGCAGGTGGCGCACGCTATCGAGGCGGAGCTGAAGCGCGTGCCCGGTACGCGTGACATCTACACCATTGGTGGCACCGACCGCGTGGTGCACGTGCTGCCCGACCCGGCGCGCCTGGCCGGTTACGGTATTGCGCTGAGCGACCTGCGCAAGGCCCTGCAGATGGGCAACCAGTCGCGCAACGCCGGCAACAGGGTGGCCGACAACCGCGAAATTCCCGTGCAGGCCGGCGTGTTCCTGACCTCCGCCGAGGACGTGTCAGAGCTGGTGGTGGGCGTGCATAATGGCCGCCCGGTGTTCCTGCGTGACGTAGCCGAAGTGCGCCTGGGCGCCGACCAGCCGGAGCAGTACGTGTGGTTCGGCACCGGCCCGGCGGCCTCCGCCAAGGGCATCACGGCGCAGGGCGAGTTCCCGGCGGTGACTATCGCCATCGCCAAGAAGCCGGGCGTCAACGCGGTGGACGTGGCCGACCAGCTGATCAATCGCTTCGACCAGCTCAAGGGCACCTTCATCCCCGACGGCGTCAACGCCACGGTGACGCGCAACTACGGCGCCACCGCCAACGACAAGGCGCAGAAGCTGATCGGCAAGCTGGTCTTCGCTACCGCCTTCGTAGTACTGCTGGTACTGGTGGCACTGGGGCGGCGCGAGGCGGTGATTGTCGGTGCGGCGGTGGTGATTACTCTGGCCGCGACCCTGTTCGCCTCCTGGGCCTGGGGTTTCACCATCAACCGCGTGTCACTGTTTGCGCTGATCTTTTCCATCGGCATCCTGGTGGACGACGCCATCGTGGTGGTGGAGAACATCCACCGCCACATGAGCATGGGCAAGAAAAATCTGCTGGAGGTCATCCCGCTGGCGGTAGACGAGGTGGGCGGGCCGACCATTCTCGCCACCTTTGCGGTGATCGCGGCGCTACTGCCCATGGCCTTCGTCAGCGGGCTGATGGGGCCGTACATGAGCCCCATTCCCATTAATGCCAGCATGGGCATGTTGATCTCGCTGGGCGTGGCCTTCATCGTTACGCCGTGGATGGCTTACAAACTGCTGCGTAACAGTCATTCTGTACACACGGGTGAGAGTGAAGAGGAAGAGACTCGCCTGTACCGCTTTTTCAGCCGCTTCATGACACCCTTCCTACGCGGTAAAAAAGGCCGTGGCCCGCGCTGGCTTCTGTTGTTCGGCATTTTGGTGCTGATCGGTGTGTCGGTGGCGTTGCCGGTGTTCAAGCTGGTGGTACTGAAGATGCTGCCCTTCGACAACAAGTCGGAATTCCAGGTGGTGGTGGACATGCCCGAGGGCTCCACGGTGGAACAGACCGCGCGCGTGCTGTCCGAGCTGGGCGGCTATCTGGCCACGGTGCCGGAGGTGACGGACTACCAGGTCTACGCCGGTACCGCCGCGCCGATTAACTTCAACGGCCTGGTGCGCCAGTATTATTTGCGCAGCGGTGCCAACGTGGGCGACATCCAGGTCAACCTGACGCCCAAGCACGAGCGTGATCGCAAGAGCCATGAGATCGCCCTGTCGGTGCGTGAGCCGCTGGCGGAGATCGGCCGTCGTCTAAACGCCAACGTGAAGGTGGTGGAAGTACCGCCGGGCCCGCCGGTGCAGGCGCCGCTGGTGGCGGAGATCTACGGCATCGACTACGAAGGCCAGCGCCGCGTCGCCGAGGAGGTGCGCAGGGTGTTCGAGAACACCGCCGATGTGGTGGACGTGGATACCAGCGTGGAGGCCCCGGCGCCGCGTCTGGTGGTGCACGTGGACCGTACCAAGGCAGCGATTCTCGGCGTCTCGCAGCAGGCGGTGACGGCGGCCCTGGCCACTGCGCTGCACGGTGAGGATGCCACCTATCTGCACGGCGATAACGTGAAGTATCCGACTCCCATCCGGCTCGAGTTCACGGTGGCCGACAAGGGTGATATCGAGCGCCTGTTGTCCATCAAGCTGCGTAGCCAGTCGGGGACGCTGGTGCCGCTGTCTGACGTGGTGTCGATAGAGACGAGCGAGCGTCAGTACGCCATTTATCACAAGGACCTGCTGCCGGTGGTGTTCGTCACCGGCGACCTGGCCGGCAATCTGGACAGCCCGCTGTACGGCATGTTCGACATCTTCGCCCAGCTGTTCGATGTAAAGGTGGAAGACGGCTACAGCCTGGAACAGACACTGATCAATACACCCGACAACCCTTACCGCTACAGCGTGAAATGGGATGGTGAATGGACCGTGACCTACGAAACCTTCCGCGACATGGGTCTGGCCTATTCCGTGGGCCTGATCCTTATTTACCTGTTGGTGGTGGCGCAGTTCCGTTCCTACGTGGTGCCGCTGATCATCATGGCGCCGATCCCGCTCACGGTGATCGGCGTGATGCCGGGCCACGCCCTGCTGGGCGCGCAGTTCACGGCCACTTCGATGATCGGCATGATAGCCCTGGCCGGGATCATTGTGCGCAATTCCATCCTGCTGGTGGATTTCGTCAATCAGCAACTGGACGAAGGCATGGACTTGCAGGAGGCGGTGCTGCGTGCCGGCGCGGTGCGTGCCAAGCCCATCGCCCTGACCGGGCTGGCGGCCATGCTGGGCGCATTGTTCATCCTTGATGATCCCATTTTCAGCGGCCTCGCCATCGCGCTGATCTTCGGCATCCTGGTGTCGACGGTGCTGACGTTGGTGGTGATTCCGGTGATGTACTACGCTTATCGTTACAAGCGTGAGCAGGTCTGAGATAGCGGGCCGGGGAGCTTTGCCCGGCCTTGCTTGTGAATTGAAGTCTCAGGGGTAAAGGATAAGAGCCCTTTTAAGCCAGGTAGGGTGGGCAGGCTTTCCATGCCCACGTGGAATGTGAGTTAACCGCGTGGGCACATAAAACGTGCCCACCCTACCTGGCTTAAAAGCGACTTAGTATAGATTTAACGTTGGACGATGGATAAATGCTTATATATTGTCTTTGAAAAGGAATTGCATGGTGAATGAAAGATCCTGCTTTGTTATTGCGCCAATTGGAGAGCAAGGATCAGCGACGCGAACACGATCTGATCAAGTGCTCAAGTATATTATTAGGGCTGCTGCGGAGAAGAAGGGGTACAAGGTAGTACGGGCTGATGAAATATCAGAACCTGGCATAATAACTAGTCAAGTGATTAATCATTTGGTAAGCGATGATGTTGTTATAGCAGACTTATCTGAAAGTAATGCAAATGTTTTCTATGAGTTAGCCGTAAGACATGCAGTAAGGAAGCCAGTGATCCAATTAATGGAAGATAATGAAGCTCTGCCTTTCGATGTGGCCACTACTAGGACTATTTACATTAATCACCATGATCTTGAAAGCGTAGAACAAGGAAAGAAAGATATTCGATCACAGCTTGACTCTATCGAACAGAAAAGCGGGCCATTTGAAACCCCTATTTCGGTGGCGATTGATTTGGCGGTGCTGAAAGGTAGTGATGACCCAAGCTTCCGATCCTTGGCGGATGTAGAGTCGGGCGTTGGGGAAATAAAAAGGGCTGTTCAGTCCATCTATGCAAAATTGGAACATCCAGAAACTATTGTTCCGCCAGCATACCTAAAAAGCATCATCTCGCATGTACAAATGCCTGTTCCAAAAGAAACGGTGGTTCCACTAGATTTAAAGATTCAAATAGCAAATCTCCTAGATCAACTAGAAAAGCATCAGCCAAGTAATATTGCTGAATTTCACGAAACAAGAGCACTTATGTCGAAGCTGAGGGACGCGTTTAGGGAGTTCGTCCAGGAGCTTGAAGGGAGAAAAATATCATAAGGCCAGATCATGCAGCTGATTAAATGCGTTCGACCATAAGCAACTGGGGGTCCAACTGGGGGTCAGTTCTCGCATTGTAACATCCGCACAAAAGCCCAGAGGCCCAACTGAGTATTGTGGGCATGGCCCACTCCTACAATTTTGCTTGCGGCACCCGGAAAAATAACCCGGATGCCGCTGTGCAACATCCGGGCTGTTCATTAATCCGTGCGGCTGGTCACTTCCAATAAGTGATAACCGAACTGGGTTTTGACCGGGCCTTGCACCGTGTTCACGTCGGCGCTAAAAACCACTTGATCAAATTCAGGCACCATCTGCCCTGGGCCAAAGGAACCGAGGTCGCCGCCCTGTGCGCCCGAAGGACAGCTGGAATGCTGCTTGGCCACATCGCCAAAATCGGCGCCGGCTTCAATTTCGGTTTTCAGTTGTTGGCATTGTTCTTCGCTGGCTACGAGAATGTGTCGCGCTGTTGCTTTTGTCATGGGGTCTCCAATCGTTTTAAGCATTTTAAAAATGTCCGGTGCAAAACAAGTGCCCCGGACAGGCCGCGCATAGTATATCAGAGCCGGACTTGCCTATCCTGCCGTGCCCGCGCAGGGCCATCACGTCTTTTTCGCGCAGGCCGGAATCCAGTGGCGCATTGGGAAGTCTGTGTTGGATTCCGGATCTGTGTTGGGGCATGTTCTTTGCGTGGTTGTTCTTGCTTTTCGTTATGATACGGAGTGGTGTAACGGGAAAAAGCTCCTCTTTCTTTTTGGCATAAAAAAACCGGCCATCCCTGGCCGGTTTACATTACAGTCGACTATCGCCCAGATCAGAACACGTATTGCATCTGTAGATACACTTCATCCTCGTTTTTATTGCTGACACCCTTCAGGTTTTCGCCCATGCGATAGGTGAGCTGTGTCTTGATGTCATGCTTGTGGAAGAAGTAGTTGGCGCCCAGTTCAGTGCGATTCCAAGATTCTTGATAGTTGTCGGCGTCCTGGGCGCTGATGCCGGCAACCAGTTCCAGCTTGCTGGCGATAATCATGTAGCCACCTTTGACGGCCCAGTTGCTCAGGGTAGTGCTGCCGTTTTTGTAGATACCACCGGTAAAGGCGGAATCAACGGTGTCGGCACTGAAGCTGTTGTACTGTGCGTCGATGGAGAAACCGGCGATACGATAGGCGCCGGAAACCTCGAAGCCGGTCACGGTATCTACATCGGGTTTGCTGCGCGTGGGATCGTTGTTGTCGCCGTCATTGGACCAGTTGAAGGCGGCGATGCCGATGGTGGCCTTCTGCTTACCGGAGAAGTCTCCCTGCGAGAACTTCAGTGCGCCGAAGGGATGGAAGTCGACGCGGCCGCCGACGATCCAGCCTTCGTTGAAGTCGTCGTTGCGGTTGGCCGGGGTGTCGAAGTCCAGCTTGTTGGCATCGGGGTCGATGGCGGACGAGGCGATCGCAGCGCCCCAGGTGATGCGTTTGCTGCCGGTATGGCCGCTGAGGTGTACGCCGAGATTGCGATCAGGGGTGCCGTAGTTGTGGTCGCCGACGAAGGTGCGTTCCACCATCTGCTGTTTTTTCGAGGAGGTGATGGCCTCACGTGAGAACGGAAATTTCTTGTTGCCGATGCTGATCTTGAGATTGTCGATGCCTTTGTACTGCAGGTAGGTGTCCTTGAGTGACAGTTCGTTTTCGCCATTGGCCTTACCCATGTCCCACTGAATTTTGCCCTTCCAGTCTTGGTGCAGACTGCCTTCGATGTATGGGCGCAGGCGGCGGAAACGGACTTCGTCGGTGCTTTCTGCGCCGTCGGGGCTGGCCTGATGGTATTGCAGCTGAATTCGGCCGCCGATCTTGAGATATTTCTCACCATCCTTGTAGGTGATGCCTCCGGCATGGGCGGCGGAAAAGGCGGTGCTGCCAATGAGCGCGGCCGCTATGGCTAGCATGATCTTGGTCTTTTGCATGAATAGTGACTCCCTAATGGTTTTATGTCTCGGTGCTGACGCTGATTCACAGCGAGGGAGTATTCTGTGTGGGAAATGTGAAACGGGTGTGACGGGAGAATGACGGTTTTGTGACAGTGCGGTAGGGTGCCGTTATCGGACGCTGCGGTTGACTGAGGAGGGTGTGATAAAGTGAGTCATCGGCCCACTGCGACAGCTTGAATCACTGGGGACTTGATTCCCCGCTAGATTGCCTGTCTGCCAATAGTCGATTGCTGCGGAAAAATGCAGGCTTTGGCCGCTGTGACGAATCCCCCAGCGGGGTGGTTTATTTGTAGAAAGGCATTCCATCGTGGACATCGTAACGCAGGGCTTGCTCGGGAGCGCCATGGCGCTGGCCGGCGCGCGACGAAAAGAGGTAAAGATAGCCGCGCTGATCGGTTTTGCCTCCGGCCTGCTGGCCGATGCCGATGCCTTTATCCGCTCGCCTAGCGATCCGCTGCTGACCATCGAGTTTCACCGCCACTTTTCCCATTCCCTGTTGTTCATCCCCGTGGGCGCGCTGATTGCCGCGCTGATTCTGTGGCCCTTTTTGCGCCGGCGTATCGCCCCGGCTCGGCTTTATCTGTATGCCTTTCTGGGCTATGCGGTCAGTGGTCTGCTGGACGCCTGCACCAGTTATGGCACCCTCCTGTTCTGGCCCTTCAGCGATGAGCGCATTGCCTGGAATCTTATTTCCATTGTCGATCCGGTCTTTTCCCTGACGTTGCTCGCCGCCATTGTGTACGGGGTCCGAAAGGCGCGGCCGCAGGCCGCCTGGGTGGGGTTGGGACTGGCGGGGCTCTATCTTGCGGTAGCGGTGGTTCAGCACCAGCGGGCCGAGGTGGTGGCGCAGACCCTGATTCAGCAGCGTGGCCACACGGCGGTGCGGCATGTGGTGAAGCCGACTATGGCGAACCTGTTGTTGTGGCGCTCCATCTATGAAAGCGATGGGCATTTTTATGTCGATGCGATACGCGTCGGGCTATTTTCCGAGCCGCGCATCTATGCCGGGGAGCAGGTGGAAAAATTCGATGTCGTGCAACATCTGCCACAGCTGCAGCCGGGCTCGGCGCTGGCGCAGGACATCACCCGCTTTGAGCATTTCTCCGACGGCTTCGTGGCCCTGGATCCGACGCGCCCGGCGGTGTTGATCGATGTGCGCTATTCGATGCTACCCACCAGCCTGTTGCCGCTGTGGGGCATCGAGATGACCCTCGACAATCAGGATCGGCATTCGCTGTTTGTCAATTATCGGGATTTCTCGCCCGACGACCGTGGCCGCTTTATCGCCATGCTGGCGGGGCGTGCATTGCCCTGAGTCCGCGAACATCTCGTACCGCGCAATACCGTCGGCGGCTGTGACGACCTGGTTGAGTCTTGATGATTATCGAATCCCTCTGGGTTGGATTCCCTGCTGCTCGCCTGCCAAAAGTAGGTTCTTCAAGAAAAATGTCAATCGGCGTGACAAACCAAGCCAGGGTTTTGATGCCCTATTAGTTTGCTGTGGGGTAGTTCATTAGAATGAGTATAATATGTTGCTTCGGCCGGCCTGGGCTTTAGGCGTGTAAAATTATCAATATTTTGATTGATTCAAAAGAGGACATAACAATGACCAAAGGGAAACTTGGTACAACCATCATCGGTCTGTCGGCACTGCTGATGATATCGCATACCTACGCCGATACTGCCATTACAATGAAAGATGTCGCCGATGGAGCCCAAACACTGATACAGATCAAGGATGGCAAGGTCCGCATACAGGAACTGGGTGAGCCCGGTTATTCACTTTATGACAAGTCCCGGGATACCGTCATTCACGTGGATATTGGGAGTCGCTCCTATGTGAAAATCGACAAGGAAGCGATCAAAAAACAGAGTGAAGCACTGTCTGAAGTGATGGCGGTGCAAATGGAACAGATGCGTGCCCTGATGCAAAACGTGCCGCCTGAGCAGCGTGCCATGATGGAAGCACAGATGGGCGGCATGATGGGCAAGTCGCCGGCTGATGCGGGCTCGGATGAGAAGCTGCGGACTGAGAAGCGTGGCAGCAAGCGTGTCAGCGGTATCAACTGTCGAATCTATGAGGTGTCCGATGGCCAGCGCAAGATGGCTGAAATCTGTATGGCGACGGCCCGAGATGCCGGTATTTCTGCGGGAGATTATGCGGCCCTGATGGCCATGTTGGATTTCATGCGCAACATGGCTCGGAGCATGCCGGCGATGGGAGCGCCGAGTGATCCGCTGATGGCGGTTGATCTCAAAGGGGTGCCGATGGAAATGAAGGGTTCTGAGGACGGGGACGATTTTACACTCACATCCCTGTCACGAGACAAACTGGATGCCGGCCTGTTTGAAGTTGACAAGACCTTCCGCAAGCAGGACGCAGTGAAACAGATGATGGACGAGATGATGGACGAGTAGAAGAGACGCTGTTTCACGATTACGAATTCCATGCCCTGCAGCTAAAGAGGTATGATTCCCGCTAATGGCCGGGGTGCTGCGACGCACCTACGGCGTGGATGAATTGTGAAGCGGGAGTGTGTGTTGAATATCAAGTGCTTTGATGTGCGGTGTTTGTTTGTGCTGGGCCTGTTGGTCCTGCTGACCTCGCCAGCACAGGCCGGCGTGGCGACAGACCGCCTGAACGCCTTTTTTGCCGCCAAGGATGGGCTGCGGGCGACCTTTGTGCAGACGGTGCAGGCCCCGGCCTTTGATCAGCCGGAGGTCTCGCGCGGCACCTTGCTGTTGTTGCGGCCGAACCGTTTCCGTTGGGATTATCAAGAGCCTTATAAGCAGCAGATTGTCGCCGACGGTCAGCGCCTGTGGCTGTATGACGAGGAGCTGGAGCAGGTGGTGGTGAAGCCGCTGGACGCGGCCCTTGGCGACACACCGGCCATGTTATTAAGCGGCAGTGGTTCCGTCGAAGACCGTTTTACGCTGGAGGAGTTGCCTGACCGCGGCGACGGTCTGGTTTGGGTGCAACTAACGCCGAAGCAGGAAGACACCGGATTCGAGGCCGTGCGGCTGGGTTTCGATGCCCACGACCTGCGACGCATGGAGCTGGTGGACGGCTTCGGACAAGTGACGCGGATGCAGTTTTCCGACGTGACCCGCGACGCGAAGATCTCCCCGGCGGCGTTTCGCTTCGTGCCGCCGCCGGGGGTGGACGTGATAGGTGATCCCGGTGATACCGGTTCGGGTGATGACGCACGGCCATGAGTGATACGGCGGATCTGTTCGGCGCTGAACCGATTCCGGCTGCGGCGATGTCGGATGCGCCAGCATCGCTGGCCGGGCGCCCGCTGGCTGACCGCATGCGTCCACGTTCCCCGGCCGAATACTGCGGCCAGTCGCATCTGCTGGGGGAGGGCAAGCCGTTACGCCTCGCCATCGAAGCCGACCGTCTGCACTCGATGATCTTTTGGGGCCCGCCGGGCACCGGCAAGACCACCCTGGCGCGCATGATCGCCAACCGTGCCAAGGCCGAATTCATCAGCATCTCCGCCGTGCTGTCGGGCGTGAAGGACATCCGCGCCGCCATTGATCATGCTCAACGCCTACGCCGCGAACAGGGCCGTGCCACGGTGCTGTTTGTTGACGAGGTGCACCGTTTCAACAAGTCTCAGCAGGACGCCTTCCTGCCCTTTGTTGAGGACGGCACTGTGACCTTCATCGGTGCCACCACCGAGAATCCCTCCTTCGAACTCAACAACGCGCTGCTGTCGCGGGCACGGGTGTATGTGCTCAAGTCGCTGGAACGTGAGGCCATCCGCGCTGTGATCGACGCTGCGCTGAGCGACAAGGAGCGCGGACTGGGTGGGCGCCCGCTGGACTTTCCCGGGCCCCTGCGCGAGCTGCTGGCCGCAGCCGCCGATGGCGATGCACGTCGCGCCCTGAATCTGCTGGAGATCGCCGCCGATCTGGCCGAGCCGGGCGAGGACAGCCGTGAGCACATCACCGAGGCCCTGCTCAACGAAGTGCTGGCCGGTGGCGTGCGCCGCTTCGACAAGGGTGGCGAGGCCTTTTACGACCAGATTTCCGCCATGCACAAGTCGGTGCGCGGCTCCAATCCGGATGCCGCCCTGTACTGGATGGCGCGCATGATCGATGGTGGCGTTGACCCGCTCTACGTCGCCCGCCGCGTGGTGCGCATGGCCTCCGAGGATATCGGCAATGCTGACCCGCGTGGCCTGCAGCTGGCCCTCAATGCCTGGGATGTGCAGGAGCGCCTCGGCAGCCCCGAGGGCGAGCTGGCCATCGCCCAGGCCATTGTCTATCTGGCCTGTGCGCCGAAGAGCAACGCCGTGTACATGGGCTGGAAGGCGGCGTTGGCGGAGGCCAAGGGCTCCGGTTCGCTGGAGGTACCCCTGCATCTGCGCAATGCACCCACCAAATTGATGAAGGAGCTGGACTACGGCCGCGCCTATCGTTACGCCCACGACGAGCCCGAAGGCTATGCGGCGGGGGAGAATTACTTCCCGGATGAACTGGGCGAGCGGGTATACTATCGCCCCGTCGAGCGTGGTCTGGAGCTTCGCATTGGCGAGCGTCTCGCGCACCTGCGGGCGTTGGACAAGGCGCACCGGAACGAGCAATGAATGCCCTGCAAATCGAGAGTAAATTCTGATGCAGGTGTTGGCCATCGCCGCCGGCGGCGCGTTAGGCGCGGTGTTGCGATTCTGGATGTCCAACGGCGTGTACGCCCTGCTGGGGCGCGGCTTTCCCTACGGCACCCTGGCCGTCAATGTGCTGGGCTCGCTGCTGATGGGATTCTTATTTGTGTTGCTGATCGATAAGCTCAGCCTCGGCCCGAACTGGCGCGCGGCGCTGCTGATCGGCCTGCTCGGTGCCTTCACCACCTTCTCGGCTTTCTCCATAGAGACATTGAATCTTATCGAAGAGGGTGAAACTATGAAGGCCCTGCTGAATACAGCGCTGAGTGTGGTGTTGTGTGTCGGTGCAGCCTGGGTCGGAGTGTTGGCGGGGCGGTCGATTTGATCGGTGGATCGAAATGGCGCAGCGACGAAAGAAAGATTGTGGGAGCGGCTTCAGCCGCGAAGCATTGTTTATAACAGCTATCGCGGCTGAAGCCGTTCCCGCAGACTTTGGTATAGGCGAGCGGAAAAGCAAATAATGAAAACCATCGAAGTGACCCTGGTGCGCGTCTATCTGACCGAGGAAAAGGCGCACCTGTCGAGGCTGCTCAAGCGCCTCAATGATGAACACCGGGTGCGCGGTGTGACGGTGTTTCGCGGCATTGCCGGCTTTGGCCAGACGGGCGCCCTGCATTCCTCGTCGCTGCTGGACGTGTCGCTGGATCTGCCGGTGGTGATCGAGTTTTTTGACGAGGCCGAAAAGGCCGCCGCCCTGATCGAGGAGCTTTACACCGTAGTCGGCCCCGGGCACATTGTCAGCTGGCCGGCGCAGCTGACCATCGAAAAATGAATGAATTTCAGTTCACCATGGAGGTACAGAGAACACGGAGCGTCATTTTTTTGAGCAAAAAACTCTGCGTCCTCCGTGCCTCTGTGGTGAAAAACACAAAACCAAAAGACAAACGATATGCTTGATCCAAAACTGATTCGTAATGACCTCGAAGGCACGGCGGAAAAACTCGAACGCCGTGGCTTTAAGCTGGACAGCGAAAAACTCGCTGCGCTGGAGGCCGAACGCAAGAAACTGCAAATAGAGACCCAGGACCTGCAGAGCCTGCGCAACAACAGCGCCAAGTCCATCGGCCGAGCCAAGGCCAGCGGCGAAGACGTGGCGCCACTACTGGCGGCGGTGGCGGATCTCGGCGACAAGCTGAAGGATGCCGAGGTGCGCCTGGCGGAAATTCAGCAGCAGCTCGATGAGATCCTCATGGGAGTGCCGAATATCCCCCATGTCAGCACGCCGCTGGGCATAGACGAAAACGACAATCAGGAGGTGCGCCGCTGGGGCGAGCCCACCGAGCTGGGCTTCGAGCCCCGCGACCACGTCGATCTGGGCGCGGGTCTGGGCCAAATGGATTTCGAAACGGCGGTAAAAATTGCCGGCAGCCGCTTCACGCTGCTCAGCGGCCCGCTGGCGCGCATGCATCGCGCGCTGACCCAGTTCATGCTGAATATGCACGCTGATGAGCACGGCTACCGCGAAACGTATGTGCCCTACCTGGTCAACAGCGACAGCCTGCGTGCCACCGGCCAGTTGCCCAAGTTTGGCGAAGAGTTGTTTCGCATGGGTGACGATGGCGGTTACTACCTGATTCCCACCGCCGAGGTGCCGGTGACCAATATCGTGCGCGATGAAATCATCGACGCCGACAGGATGCCGCTGAAGTTCGTCGCCCATACGCCCTGTTTCCGCAGCGAAGCGGGCTCCTACGGCAAGGACACCCGCGGCATGATTCGCCAGCACCAGTTTGAGAAGGTGGAGATGGTGCAGGTGGTGCGGCCGGAGGATTCCTATAATGCATTAGAAGAGCTGACCCGCCATGCCGAGCGCATCCTGCGTGAACTGGTGTTGCCCTATCGGGTGGTCGCCCTGTGTACCGGCGATCTTGGTTTTTCTGCCGCCAAGACCTATGATCTCGAGGTGTGGTTGCCGGGCCAGCAGAAATACCGCGAGATTTCCTCCTGTTCCAATTTCGAGGATTTTCAGGCGCGCCGCATGAAGGCCCGTTGGCGTGATCCGGAGACGGGTAAGCCGCAGCTGGTGCACACCGTTAATGGCTCTGGTCTGGCGGTGGGCCGCACCTTGGTGGCGGTGATGGAGAATTACCAGAATGTCGATGGCAGCATTACCGTGCCGGAGGCCCTGCGCCCCTATATGGGTGGGCTTGAGAGCATCCGATAAGTACAAAAAACACACACCGTAGGAGCTGCCCTTCAGGCCGCGATTGATTTTTCGCCATTGTTATCGCGGCCTGAGGGGCCGCTCCTACGGATTTTATTTGGCGGCTGGAGCAAGGTTTCCGTTATGCAGTATTTCCCGATGTTTTTTGATATCAGCGACAACCAATGCTTGGTCGTTGGGGGCGGTGATGTTGCTGCGCGCAAGGTGGCGCTATTGCTGCGTGCCGCTGCACGGGTCATGGTAGTGTCGCCTGACTTGGGCGAGAGCCTGACTGCACGCTATGCCAATCTTGAGATCAGCCACCTGTCGCGTGAGTTCGACGAAGGGGATCTGGATAACTGTACGTTGGTGATCGCCGCTACCGATGATGAAGTCGTGAACCGGCGCATTTCCGAACTGTGCAAGGCGCGCAATCTACCCGTAAATGTGGTGGATCAGCCTGCGCTGTGCAGTTTCATCGTACCCTCCATGATCGACCGCTCACCGCTGCAGGTGGCGGTGTCCACCGGCGGTGCGGCACCGGTATTGGCGCGTCTGCTGCGCGCACGACTGGAGACCATGATTCCGGCCGCCTACGGGCGCCTGGCCGAGCTGATGGACGAGTTCCGTGATCAGGTGAAGGCGCGCATCACGGACCCGGAACAGCGCCGCCATTTCTGGGAAAATGTTGCCCAGGGTTCGATTGCCGAAATGGTCTTCGCCGGCAAGGAAGAAGCGGCGCGCACCGCCATGCACAAGGTCTTGGACGAGGCTGTGGCCTCTGACCGGCCACGCGGTGAGGTCTATCTGGTGGGGGCCGGGCCGGGTGATCCTGATTTGTTGACCTTCCGCGCCCTGCGCCTGTTGCAGCAGGCGGACGTGATTGTCTACGATCGGCTGGTGTCGGAGGAAATTCTGGATATGGCGCGCCGCGATGCGGATCGGGTCTATGTGGGTAAGACGCGTGACCAGCACACGTTGCCACAGGAAGACATCAATTTGCTGTTGGCCCGCATCGCGAAAAAGGGCAAGCGGGTGCTACGTTTGAAGGGTGGTGATCCTTTCATTTTTGGCCGCGGTGGCGAGGAGATCGAGACCCTGATGCAGGAAGGCGTCAATTTCCAGATCGTGCCAGGTATTACTGCGGCGGCAGGCGCGGCTTCTTATGCGGGTATTCCGTTGACCCACCGTGACCATGCCCAGTCTGTGGTATTCGTCACCGGCCATCTCAAGGATGGCAGCATGAATCTGAACTGGAAGGCGCTGGCGCAGCCGCATCAGACGATTGTTGTCTACATGGGCCTGCTGGGGCTAAAGGAGCTGTGCAGCAAGCTGGTGGAGCACGGCCTGCCGGCGGATACGCCCATGGCGCTGGTGCAGAAGGCCACGACCCGGCGGCAGAAGGTGGTGATCGGCACCCTCGGCAGCATGCCTTCGATCATCGAGACCACGGAGGTCAAGCCACCGACGCTGATTATCGTCGGTGATGTGGTGAGCCTGCACAAGAAACTGTCCTGGTTTGGTGGCGCGGAAAGCGTGGGGGAATAGCGGCCCTTCAGGCCACGCATTCTCGTTACACTGCTCTGCGGTGTCACAAGTTGAACAGACAAGCCCGGCGAGGCCACTGTGGGAGCGCCTTTCCAGGCGCGAGTCGAGTCACGGCTGGAAAGCCGTTCCCACGTTGCGGAAATGAAGATACAAAAAGTCGGTCAGTGACCGGCTTTTTTGTGGGTGTGGTTGTTGCGGCTTAGTGCATCGGCGTTTCTTCCAGGGCCTCGCCCTTGCCCTCCATGGCGCGCTTGATGCCGCTGATGACGGAGTCGAGGGCGCGGTCGAACAGGGGCACGTCGTCGACGATCTGTGCATGGCCGACATCGAATTTGTCCAGCAGCTTCTTGAAGGTCAGGTCGGCAACCACCTTGTACTTGCGATCGACGAAGGTGTATTCACCGGTGAAGTCGCATTTCCAGGCCAGCTTGCCACGGCTGCGTTTTTCCGTTTCCGGGTCGGTGAATTCCACCCAGGTGCCGAGTGTCATGTCCTTGACCTGTTCAGCATATTCGTTATCGAACTGATCCCAGCTGTCCCAGTCCATGGCCTGGGTGGAGGCGAGGATGATTTCTTCGATGAATTCATCGGCCTCGTCACGGACTTCATTGGCCTCCGCCGCCGCGGCTTCGGCGGAATCTGCCTCTTGCGCATTTTCCGCCGGTGAGCTGGTTGTGGGCTCATTTTCTGTGCCCGCGGGCATGTTCTGCACGGTACTGACGCCTCCGCGCAGGCTGGCCAGATGCAGTTCCTCGAGTTTGTCGAAGATGCGCTCGGTGATGGCGCGATCATAGGCGATCAGGGTCAGGCCATCGCGCAGGCCGTTGAGCACACGAGGAATGACGCGGATCAGGCTCTGCCGTTCGCTGACCACCAGCTTGGGTTGCACACTCCAGACCAGGTCGTCGGCCACCTTCAGTGCCGTTTCCCAGGCGGTGCTTTCGTTGCCGCCGTCGCGCAGATAGATGTGATTCAGCACATCCTTCCAGGCATCGATGAGCAGGGCGCGGATGAAGGGCGGTATGTTCTGGCCTTCCACGCGTTGACGGATCTCGTTGGCGACGGTATCACGGGCCTGTGCCAATATTTCTTCCGCCAGGCGGTTGGCCTCACGCTCTTCTTCGATGAAGCGGGTGAATTCATTCAACAGGGTGGCAAAAAGTTCGGGATCGTCCTCGAATTCGTTGAGAATACGATCAACCACGTATTCCACCATCTGCAGGGTGGGGTTTATCCCCTCGGCATCTTCCGCGTCGATGTCTTCTGCGCCGATGTAGGCCAGCTCGTTGAGCAGCTGTCGTGCCGGGTGGGTCTTCCTGGCGAAAAACTCCTTGTCGATGATGGCGACCTTGAGCATCGGGATCTGTAGGCGGGCGATGAGTGCCTTGATGTTGTCGTCGATGTGCGGGTCGTCGAGAATGAAGTCGAACAGCATGCTGACGATGTCGATGGCATCGGTGTCGGCCTGGCCGATCTGACGGTCCCCAGCATCACCCGCCTGATGGTTTATCGCCTGCGTCAGGCCGGTTTTGATCAGGGTGGCGCTGAGGGGTTGAGCACTGTTCTGTGGCCCTTGAGTGAGTGCGGGTTGGCTGGTGAACTCGCTGTTGCCCTGCAGGTTGGAGAGGGCGCTGACAATGTCCTGCGGGGCATAGTAAAGGGCAATGCCGCCAGTACCATTGCTGGCCTCACCGGCGGGCAGGGCCTCGCCGTGGGTGGGGGGCGTACCAGTGTTCATGGGCCCGTTGACTATGGGCATACCGGTGGCCGGCATGGCGCCACCCATGGATATATTGTCACCCGCTGCTGGTGTCCCGCTCGTGGGTGCAGCACCGGGGGCGCCGGTGAGCGTGCGGTGTTGGGAGAGCATGTGTTGCAGTGAGGCGAACAGGTTGCCGGAAGGGGGGGGGGCACCGGCCTGTTCGGCCGCTTCGTGCTGGGTCATGGCAGTGGCGATTTCGGCGATGATGTCGCTCTCGCTACGCTGACCCGTGGAGGTCTTTTCCGCCGATTTCTGCGCCGGTGTCTTGATGCGTGGCAGTACGCCCGCCGCCACCAGATCGGCATTGATGGCGGCGTACATGTCACCGAGCTGCTGCACGACGTGTTTGTCGAACAGTTTGTAGATGACCAGACGGATTTTCAGGTCACCGCTGAGTTCATCCACAGCGGCAGTGAAGGCATGGCAGATGACATCCGGGCGCAGGGGGTTGTTGTCCTTGTGGATTTCCTGGTCTTCGATGAGGAAATCGAGGCGGGCAGTGAGGCCATAGAGGGCTTCGCGGTACTGCATTTCGGCGCTGGAGACCATATTGGTCAGGGCCAGTGATTCTTCCAGCTGTTCATCTCCAACCAGGCCGACCTGATCCAGGGGTTCCAATTCTTCTGCTTTGCCGTGCTGGGCACCTGTAGTACCCAGTGACTCATTGAACAGACTATCCAACTGGCTCCGGTAGGCACCGTTCATGGCGTCCTGCTTTAGACGGGTTTCGCGCATGGCATCGAAATACAGGTTTTGTAGCTGGTTGTTTTCGGCTTTGTCGGCAAGGGCAAACAGGCTGTCATCCACCTGGCTGAAGAATTCTGGAAGGCGCTTTTTCAGATGGTGTTTTGCCGTGCGCCGCGTTGCAATAACGAGTGGCGGCAGGGGCATGGGGGTCTCCTCGGAGCTTGGATGCCGCTTGGAATGGAAATCGATGATATTTCGTGGTTCTGCCATAACCGGTATCCCCGGGTGAGGGTTTGCAGGGTGTGAGTCAGTCTAGTTCTGCTATCGGCGTAGGGCCGTGACGGCGTAAGGGTAGAGGCTGTGATACCGGTCACAGTTCATGAATGTGCATGGTTTGGCATGACCTCAGTTAAACCTAAATTGACCGGCAATATCACATTGAAAGAGTACTAGGGTGCTGAAGATAAAAGACTTTTAGATTCTGTGTGATAGGCGTTCGTAATGCCGACAGGAATATCGGTGATAGAGCACCACCAAAAGTAGGTGCCCTGAGGTGACAGTAGGTGCTTTTCTTAAAGAGCCTACTGTTGGTAGGTGATGCAGGAGCAGTTGCCGAGTAGATTCAACGGATTAATTTAGGTTAAAGCCATTCCATAACTAAGGTTAATGCTGACCGAATATGTCATGCCGGGCTACGGGTAACCAGGAGATGTATGGACAGTATTCCGGGGAGGGATTTGGCGACCGCTGTTTAGCGGTAAGTATGTGGCTGTGATATCCTGCCACGCCGTGTAGGGGGATGGCTTATTGAGCGTGGCTTCAAACTGTAAAAAGCTGGCACTTTTCTTGATCACTTGTCGTTATGGTCTATATTTTCACACATCTCGGTGTAACAGGATTCGGTGGGCAGGAGGGTAGTCATGCTCGCGGCTGAAAAGAAAGGCAGCGCCTTGCCAAAGGCGTGGATCGTGCCGATCCGGCTGGCTATCTACTCCGTGTTGGCAGGCTGTTCGGCCTTTATTTACTTTAATATTGGCGAACTGGAGTTCACCCACTATCTTGTGATAGTGACCATCGTGGCCGTAGCGGCAATGGCCTTGCTGGATTGTCGGGTCAGTGATGATTACTGGAAAAAACTGGAGAAAGAGTCCCGAAAGGCCGACTAGATTGTCGGGCCGCTGCTACTCTGGTGTTACCTTGTAGAGAATACGAGACATCCGAGTCAGTCGGGATATGAGTCAACATAGCGAAAAAGGTGTGGTTTGTCGCAATGGTCAAGAAAAAGCAGATTAAAAAACAGGTCAAGAAAAAGCAGCTCAAGAGCAAGGCCGCGGTGAAGAAAAAGGTCGTTGCGAAGAAAAAGGCTGCGGCTAAAAAACCAGTGGCTAAAAAAGCAATGGTGAAGAAGAAGGTAGTGGCAAAGAAAAAGGCTGTGGCGAAGAAGAAGGTCGTGGCAAAGAAAAAGGCCGCGAAGAAGGCTGTGGCAAGGAAGTCGGTGACGAAAAAGACGGTCTCTACTTCCAGAAAACCGGCCGCCAAGGCTGACAAAGGGCTGGGTCTGACCTACATCACGCGTATGGATCACGGCAATACGCATGGCTGGTGGGTGCGTGTCTACAAGGATTCCAAGCCGGTTGAGTCGAAGTTGTTTTCGGATGGTGTGCATGGCGGCAAGCTGAAGGCCAAGAAGATGGCGCAGGATCATCGCGATCTGGTGGTGAAAAAGAACAAGATCGTGCCGGTGCACCTGCGCAAGACCCGCGAGCACAGTGTGGACAAGCGCTCTACCAGTGGTGTCGTGGGTGTTACACTGTCGGTGGCGGAAAAGGCCGGTAGTCTGCGCGTGCACTGGAGTGCCCGTTTCATGGAGAAAGGACGGCAGCGCAATGTGTCGTTTTCGGTGCGCAAGTACGGCTATGAGGGTGCCTTCCGCAATGCGTTAAAGGTGCGTTTTGCCGCCATCGGGCGTTCGGTGCCGCGTAGTCTCAAGCCGCCAGCGCCGTCAAAGACACTGGAGCGCTGGATGAAGAAGCAAAATATCAACCCGGACGTTAACCGCGCTACTCGTTGAGGTTCCTATCGTGATAGTCAAAAGGCACGCCTGTTTCAGGCGTGCCATCTTTTTTTCAGCCCTGTTGATGCTGGCGTGTTTCGTTCCGGGTTCGGCGGTTGCTGGTGAGCTGGATGAGGGCATGCTGGCTGCTGAGCAGGGTGACTATGAAAAGGCTTTCCGGATATTCACTCCGCTGGCCGAGGCGGGTGACGCCGAGGCCCAGCACAATCTGGCGATCCTTTACCGGGGTGGCCACGGGGTTGCAAAAGACCTGGACAAGAGCCGGCAGTGGTTTCTGCGTGCGGCTGAACAGGGTATTGCGGCCGCGCAGTACAATCTTGGCTATATGTATGACATGGGCGAGGGGGTTGAGCAGAGTGATCGCTACGCCTTTCTCTGGTATCGCAAGGCCGCCGAACAAGGGCACTCCCTGGCGCAAACCAATCTGGGCGTGATGTACGCCAATGGCAGTGGTGTGGCGCAGGATCTGAAGCTGGCCTATGTGTGGTTCAATCTGGCAGCTGCGCAGGGCTATTCTCCGGCGTTCGAAAACCGGCAGGTGCTCGCCGAGGAATTCACGGAAAAGGAGCGGGAGTCCCTGCGTGCGCTGTCCCGCGAGTATTTTCAGAAGTATGTCATGCCATTCCAGAACAAGGGCGTGATGCGCCAGCCCCGGCACTGATATCAGACGAGATTCCGATCCATTGGCCCTTCATTCTTTGCCGATGATGGGGTAGTTCCCGCCCCCTGTTGAAATCTGAACGCTGTTTCTACTGTGTTTTTCCGCAGAGGCTCCCGTTACTGGTGCAAGGTTTCATTTTCATGGTCACAGGGCAGAGGGCATGATTTTCAATCGCCACTCGCTACGCTTCAATGTTGCCTTCAGCATTTTTGCCATGGGCGCACTCAGTATCGTGCTGGCGGTACTGGTAACGGAAATCTACCGCCAGTTTGCCATCGATAGTCAGCGCGCGGCGATCGAGCAGGTCATTGGGCTGCAGGTCGATGAAGTCCTTGATGACATGGGGCGGGTAGTGCACATCATGGGCCAGTCTCTGCAGGAAGACGCAGACTTTCGGCACGAGTTTCAAGCCCGTGATGTGATTGCACTACAGCGCCATCTTGCCTCCCAGTTTCACCAGTATTTTGTGACTGCGGGTATTCTGCGGCCCCGTTACATGGCTGTTTATGACCTGGATTTCAATCTTGTTACCGGGGCCATGGCCGAAGGGCTGGATAGGCCGGCAACATGCAGTGGCCTGCGGCAGCGGGCGGTGTCGCGACAGGGGGCGTCGCGTTTGAAGAGTATTACTGAACTGTGTCTGCAGGCGGAGCGGCCACATTTCAGCGTGCTGATGCCGGTTGGCGGGCTAAGGGTTAGTGGCTATCTTGAGGTCGTTGTGGATCCGGTTTTCAGTCTGCAGACGCTGGAGGGTGATCTGGGCATGCCGGTGCGAATTACCTATGCCGATGGCTCGGCCGCTTATACTTCCGACCTCTGGCCTGCCGATGCGCAGCGGCAGGGGGCGGTTGCCAGCTTTACGTTGGTCACCGCGGTTGGCGAGGAGGCGCTGACGGTGTCTCTGGCGCAGGATATTTCTGCGTTCGAATCTCGCCTGGAGATGACCCGCAATTCGTTGATTGTCGCCGTTGCTCTGCTTGGACTGCTGCTGGCCGGGCTGATGCTATATACCCTGAACCAGCATGCACTGGTGCCGTTGCAGCGCCTGGGTGAACAGCTGCGTAATATCCGCCGCGACAAGCAGCAGTTGGGGCAGAAGGTCGTCGAGGAAGGCAATGCCGAGGTGCGTCTTCTGGCGCATGGCTTCAATGAGATGACCGATGAGCTGAAGTCGCTTTATGACATGCTGCTGGCGCGACAGGACGAGTTGCAGTTGGAAATTCATGAGCGTGAACAGGCGCAGCAGGCGTTGCAGAGCCACAAGAACCAACTGGAAGAACTGGTTCATCAGCGCACCTTGGACCTGGCCCAGGCCCGCGATGCTGCCTTGGAAGCGAGCCATTCCAAGAGCCAGTTTCTGGCCAATATGAGTCATGAACTGCGCACACCGTTGAATGCCGTGATTGGCTACAGCGAACTGCTGATGGACAACGCCCGGCGGCGTGGTGATGACAGGCTGGCGGAGGATCTGCGCCGTGTACACACCGCCGGCCAGCACCTGCTGAGCCTGATCAATGACGTTCTTGATCTGTCCAAAATCGAAGCCGGTAAAATGCAGCTGTTCGAGGAATGGTTCAGCATTCCCGATCTGGTCAACGACGTCGCCGACACGATCCATCCACTGGTCGACAAGAATGGCAATCAGCTGAATGTGCGCTGTGCCGATAATGTCACCATCATGTATGCCGATGTTACCAAGCTGCGGCAGATTTTATTCAATCTGCTCAGCAACGCCTGCAAGTTTACCCACAATGGTGAAATCGAGATCAGTGTCTGGTGCGAGACGAATGGTGGCCGAACGGATGTTTCCGGGCAGGTATTCTTTTCCGTCAGCGACACCGGCATCGGTATGGCCTCAGGACAACTGGAGAGGATTTTTGAAGCCTTCAGTCAGGCAGACCTGAGTACCACGCGCAAATACGGTGGTACCGGTCTGGGGCTTGCCATTGCCCAGCACTTTTGTCATTTGATGGGAGGCGGTATCCATGTTGTCAGTGAACAAACCAACGGATCGACATTTACGGTTATGCTGCCGTTAAGAACTCCCCATGAAGACCACCTGTTCGCTGCCGATGATGAAGCGCCGAGAAATGGCATTGCCGCCCTGGGCCAGCGCTTGGCCGGAAAACCTGATGGTATTGAGCATGAGCGGCGCAAACATGTTAGCCGGGTACTGGTGATTGATGATGACCCGGCGATATTACATATCATGTCGCACTTCCTGTCACTGAAGGGTTTTGATGTAACGACAGCCGCCAGTGGCGTCGATGGCCTGACCCTGGCACAGGAGCTGCAGCCGGATGTCATTACCCTCGATGTCATGATGCCGGGCATGGATGGCTGGGCGGTGCTGCGCGCCCTCAAGCTGGCACCCCGCCTGCGTGATATTCCGGTGGTGATGGTGACATTGGTGGAAGAGCGCGCCATGGCGGAGGCATTGGGCGCCCAAGGCTACATGTCCAAGCCCATCGACAAATTGCGTCTCTACGGCATCATCAACCGCTGTGTGCGTGAACATGATGACCTGGCGCCGCCGTAACATTAGCCCTGTCAGGTTGCGCAAAGGCCAAGATCAATTACCACACTAGGTAATAGAAGTACCCAATAGATTGTAAACCACGGAGTGAAAGGCATGCCTATTCTGGCCGGAGATATCGGTGGCACCAAGACCCTGTTGCAGCTGAAGGAAGCCGATGACGTGTTGTTCGAGCAGCGTTTCGACAGTGCGGCATTCGATACTTTCGATGCGCTGCTTGCGGCCTTCTTCGAGCAGACTGCCAGTGTGGGGTTGGGGGAGGTGCATGCTGCCTGCATCGGCGTTGCCGGTCCGGTGGCCGGACGCCTGGCCCGTGTCACCAATCTACCCTGGCAGCTGGATGCCGATGCGCTGGCAGACCGCTTCGGTATTCCCCGCCTGCAGCTCATCAACGATTTTCAGGCCGTGGGCTACGGCTTGGAGACGCTCGCCGACGATGACCTGATGGTGTTGCAGCCGGGGCAGGCGCGCGTCGGTGCGCCGCGAGCGCTGATCGGTGCCGGCACCGGGCTGGGTGAGGGTATCCTGGTGTGGCGCGAGGATCACTATGAGGTGCTGGCCTCGGAGGGTGGCCATGTGGATTTTGCCCCCACCGACGAGCACCAACGGGCCTTGCTGGCCTGGCTCAGCGAGCGCCAGCCACGGGTCAGTTATGAACACATTGTATCGGGGCCGGGGCTGGAGACCATTTACCATTTTCACGCCGTACAGTTCGCCGGGCAGGCATCGGCCTCACTGCTTGCCGCGCTGGAGTGTGGTGAGGGCGCTGCCGCCATTTCGCAGGCCGCAAGGCAGGGAGATGACCTGGCTGCGCAGACGCTGGACATGTTCGTGAAGATCTACGGTGCGCAGGCCGGCAATCTGGCCCTTACCTGCCTGGCGGCCGGCGGTGTCTACATTGCGGGCGGCATCGCTCCGCGTATGGCCGAGCGCCTGAGCAGTGGGGTATTCATGGTGGCCTTCCGTGACAAGGGCAAGATGGGCGAACTGGTGGCACAGTACCCGGTCTATCTGGTCATGAATCCCCGGGTCGGGCTTCAGGGCGCAGCTGAAGTGGCTGCGCGGCTTTCCCCATAGCGTTATCGGGGTATTGTCCCTATAATCGCCGCCTGGTTTTTTATCCCACACTATCGAGGAGTAGCAAAGTCGTGAACCTGACAAAGATCCGCAGCCTGGCCAAGGATGCCGGTGTGAAACCTGCAAAGAAGAGAAAGGCGGATTTGATTCGCAGTATCCAGCGCGCCGAGGGTTCTTTCGACTGTTTTGCCACGGCGATCAACGGGGACTGCGATCAGCAGGGTTGCCTGTGGCGTGAAGACTGCTTTGCTGAGGCGAAGAAATCCCGCGCCGCCTGATGTTTTCGCGACAAATGAAAGGGCCGGTTGATGTTCATCGACCGGCCTTTCCTGCGGACTGCGCCTTGCCTTGGCGGCTTTGGGAAGCTCTGCATCCTGAGTAATTATCTTGGCGGAGTACTCGTTAGGATGCCAAGGTAGAGATATTTCATCAAACCTCCTTAATCGGATATTGCCGTGATCAGCGGCCGGAGGTTATGCTGATCCGGTGACCAGAGGGAGCAAACTACATCGGCTCATTATAATGTTCTGGCACATACTTGTAGTGGCCAGATATCTCAAAATCAAAAAGCATATCCTCCAGTCTGGGCCCGGCCCCAATGTTGTGGACTATAAGAGGACGCTCGTTGTCGGCGCTCATCTGATCGGTCACTATGCCTACATGAGGAATATTGCCGGGCAGCATCCACGTAACAATTTCACCTGCCCTATAATTGCTCGCGTCATCGGTTATGGGGAGTTTCTTGCCTTTCCGCATGAAAAAAATCTGCAAATTTGGAACTCGTCGATGGTCAATATTGGTGTCGGGTTTCGATAAGCCCCATATTCGTGCGGAAGGATAAGAGTTAAAGTTTTCTATAATGTCCTTGTGTAATTCTTCCTGTAAATCAACTCCTACTGTTCGATAAGAGCGTATCAATACATCGGTACACACACCAATATCGGCTGGGACATCCCCTCCGGGATAGTCAATTGAATAGTATGCCCCATCATATTTTACATTGTGCCCCGTCCTGTCAATGGCCGCCCGAACCAATTTGTGTTCAAACGAAGCGGCTGCCGCGGTTCCGCAATAGAAACTCAATAGAATGGCAACAAATGTGGCACGCATATTAGTGAAAAACATAATGTCGCTCAGTAATGGCTGAAAAAAGTGGCGGTATTCTTTGTAACCAGCGGGATTTTTTAACAAACAGTTCAGATTATGGTTCGTTTCTCGCAAAATCCAACCTTATTCGTTAGGGATTATTATTAACATACTGTGACAACATATTGTTCGTTTCGATTAAGCTAAAATATTCTGGGTCAAATTCACCTCCAAGCCAATCAAGTATTTCTTCATGCTCTGAATGTGTAGGGTCATTGACAATCTCAAGCAGATTTTCATAACCCCATATACCTCCACAATCTTCAGGTGGGCATGATCTCTTTCCTTTTATGCACTTCACAAGCTCAGGTGATGCATCAAAAGGAAGTATTTTTTCAAGTAGGATTATATGCCTCCATCCATCCCCAAAATCATACTCATAAATCATAGTATCTTTTTCTTCTTGTAACATATCTGATAGTTTAAATTTTTTCTCATCCTCTATCTCAAGACCGAAATCAGACCCAAAATCATCATCATTCACACCATATAGAATTCTATCCTTTTCGAATTGGTGTAAATGACAATTCAGCCACCCCATCGAATATTGAATAGCATCATGAAATACATTTAATCTAATATTGCTATGAACGAGCAGACGCCTCCATATTGGTGGCTTTGAATCTGCCAATGTAATATTAATTTGGTACAGAGATTGTGATTTTCTTGTTCCTATTATCTTTTCCATCTATGTAATATAGGTTCGATACTGCATTTTTAAAAGCTACGCCGACGTTCTTAAGGTAGCGCGGATAGCGGGGTCTCGCATTGTTACATCTGCCCTCGTATGATCCTGCCCACAGTGGCCAAGTGCAACCCATAATACTCTGCAATCTCACGGTAACTGTACGCCCCAGTGGAATAAGCGGCAGCAATAGCGTCATTGCGATCATGATGCTTGGTGGCAATCTTCGCTAGCGTGGGTGCGGGCGCTCTACGCTGCGTACGCGGTATGCTTAGCTCATCTCCGTGTATACCTGCCTTCCGTTGCATCCGCTTAACAAATTTTTCGTCACCGAGATAAATTTGTTGCTGCAACTCGCTCCAGATGGGTTTGCTCTTGATGCCTTGTTTCACAAATTCACTGTAATGCCGCTGCGCGATGGTGCGACGTTTGGCGAATTGCGTCAAGATTCCGTCTGTGGCTAGCCAGACTGGTGCTGGAGTATCCCCAATCATGGCGCGATAGCTGCTCCATTGCCATTTCCCCGGCTGTCTAACCATGCCGGAGCGGACTGGATTCAGCACGATGTAGCGCGCTAGCTCTAGCAGATAGCTGTCCTTGTCGACAATGATCCCCTTGAAGCGACCTTGGAACAGGTGGCCGGTTCGTGTGTGACGCCGGTTCGTTGCCTGGGTGTAGACACCATTGAGGTGTCGCATACCTTTGGACAGATTTCCATCCGGCGTTTCCACAAGTAGATGGTAGTGGTTCGTCATGAGGCAATAGGCGTGACACAGCCAATTGAATCGCTCAACAACCTCTGCCAGTGTACGCAGAAAAATCAGGCGATCTTCGTCATCTTCGAAGATCGCTTCCTGTCGATCACCCCGTGAAGTCACGTGATAGAGGGCGCCGGGAAATTCAATGCGGAGGGGTCTTGCCATAGCTTTAGTCTACATTGCTTGTGAGGGTGCTACAATGCGAGAACTGACCCCCACGAGCGTGTGAGGGTGCTACAATGCGAGAACTGACCCCCACGAGCTTGCGAGAACTGACCCCCACGAGCTTGACCCCCACGAGCTCCCGCGCCGCCTGATTTTTTCGCGATGAATGAAAGGGCCGGTCGATGTTCATCGATATTTGTGCGCACAGCGCACACTACACCTGCCCGTAGCGTGCGCCATGCGCACGATGCCCTCTGGATAGGGAAACTGTTTGTGGCTTGAGGGCATTTCTACGGGCGTTTGACGGCTTCCTTGTAGAGGGCGAGATACTTTCGCGCGCTGCTGCGCCAGTCGAAGACCTGCGCCATCCCGGTGCGCGCCACTGAACGCCATTTTGGTGTTTGCTCGTAAAGCGCCAGGGCGTGGCCGATAGTGCGCAGCAGGGCATCTCCACTGGCGTAGTAGAAGCAAAAGCCGGTAGCGGTCTTGCGTTTGATGGCCTCGGGGGTGGCGTCGACCACGGTGTCGGCCAGACCGCCTACGGCATGTACGATGGGTGGCGTACCGTAGCGCAGGCTGTAGAGCTGGTTAAGGCCGCAGGGCTCGAAGCGTGAGGGCATGAGAAAGGCATCGGCGCCGGCCTCGACTTGGTGGGCGAGGTGCTCGCTATAGCCCAGCTTGACGCTGAGTTTGTGCGGATAACGCGCGGCGGCGTCCTGCAGGGCGATTTCAAAGTGGGCCTCGCCACTGCCTAGCAGGGCCAGTTGCACGGGCAACTCGGCTAGCCGGTCGATGATGTCGAGAATCAGGTCCACACCCTTCTGTTCCACCAGTCGTCCCACCGAGCCTAACAGCAAATCGTCGCTTTCTGGCAGGCCAAACTCCGCCTGCAAAACACGCTTGTTGTGCTGTTTTGCGCTGAAGCGTTTGGCATTGTAGT
>CAZTPE010000008.1:24884-27949 GCA_964614545.1 uncultured Ectothiorhodospiraceae bacterium | reverse complement strand
GCCAGCAAAGGGTGCGTGATATCAGCCCACGCTGGCTGAGACGTTATTTCACGGAAACCGACGATGGCCGGTTTCGGGTCAGCGAAGAGCTGCGCAAGCGGGTCTGCTTCAACCACTTGAATATTCTGCAGGTGGACGATGCACCGATTGGCAAGATGAACATCATCCTGTGCCTGAACCTGCTGATCTACTTCGACCGCGAGCAGCGCATTCAGATTGCCGATACCCTGGCCGATCATTTACAGCCCGGTGGCATGCTGATTCTGGGTGTGGGGGAGCTTCTCAACTGGAAGCACCTGCACATGAAACGTTTTCCCTATGCCAATACGCTGGCATTCCAACACCAATAACATTGGACAAGGCGCGCACAAAGACATGGGCGAGGAACTCGATTACACCACCCTGAAATGGGTCAAGGACGAAATTCAGGAAAGCCTGAACCAGACGCGCCAGGCCCTGGAAACCTTCGTCGAAAACCCGGGTGATGCCACCCAGATGCGTTTCTGCGCCACTTATCTGCACCAGATTTATGGCACCCTGCAGATGGTGGAGATCTACGGCGGCGCGCTGCTGGCCGAAGAGATGGAAAAACTCGTCAATGCCCTGCTCACTGGTGATATCGGCCAGAAAGAAGATGCATACGACGTACTGATGCGCGCCATCCTGCAGCTGCCGTCCTACCTCGAAGGGCTGGAACACGGGCAAATGGACATGCCGGTGGTGCTGTTGCCCCTACTCAACGATCTGCGCGCCGCGCGCGGCGAAAACCTGCTCAGCGAAAATGCCTTCTTCGCACCGAATCTCAGTGTTGCCCCGCCTCAGCCCCAGCTGCCGCCGGGCAAAACCTACCCGGATATCCAGGCCTACGCACGCAAACTGCGCCCGCTATTCCAGGTCTCCCTGCTCGGCTGGTACCGCGATCGGGATGCCATCGGCAGCCTGAAAAAACTCGCCGCCGTATTGCGCGAGTTGCAAAATGCCTCGCAGACTGATGCCGCCCGCCGCCTGTGGTGGATTGCCGGCGGTGTGGTCGAGGCATTGATCGACGGCGGACTGGAAACCGGCACCTCGGTCAAATTGCTCATGGGCCACGTCGACCAGGAGATCAAGCGACTGATCAGCGATGGCGAGGCCGTGTTTGAGCACGCCCCGCCCACCGAACTGCTGAAGAACTGCCTCTATTATGCCGGCACGGCCCAGTCCAGCGGCCCGCGTGTCAGCGGCCTGAAACAGGCCTTCCAGCTTGAGCAGCTATTGCCCTACAGTGGCGCGCTGGAAGAGGCAATGGACAACCTCAAGGGATCGAGCGCCGATCTCATGGACAGCGTCTCGGCGGTGATCAAGGAGGACCTGCTGGCGGTCAAGGATCAGCTGGATATCTTCGTTCGCAACAGCAAGCATGACGTCGCCACGCTGATGCCTCTGGGCGACAGCCTGCGTCGCATTGCCGATACCCTGGCCATGCTGGGCCTGGGAAATCTGCGCAAGGTCATTCAGCAGCAGGCCGGGCACATCGACGCCTTTGTCGAGGCCGATGAGATCCCTGACGACAGTTTGTTGATGGAGATGGCCAGTTCGCTGCTCTATGTCGAGGCCTCGCTGGATAACCCCGATACCGCACCCGGCGGCCACGAAGCGGCGGATGCACCGGACCTCAGTCTTGGCGACGAAGAGGAGTCGCCGGTGCTGATGCCGGCCGGCGAACAGGCGCAGATCGTCAATCTGGTGATCAACGAATCCCGCGAGCTGCTCACCGATGTCAAGGAAGGCCTCAATACCTTCGCCGTGGACAGCCGTTCTTTTGCACCCATCGAAGACGTGCCGGCCAAGCTGGCGCAGATCAAGGGCGCCTTGGCGGTACTGAACTTCCAGCGGGCCGCCGAGCTGTTGGACTCGACCGTCAAATATGTGCGTGACGACGTGCTGGGGCGGCAGCAGGTGCCGGATTCCATCGCGCTGGATGCCCTGGCCGACGTCATCACCAGCATCGAATACTACCTTGAGGCCGTTGAAGAGGCCCGCGCCCACCCGGAAACCATCCTTGCGGTGGCCGAACTCAGCGTCGAAGAACTGGGCTATCCCCTGTCCTCGACGCAGGGAGCCGATATCGTCACGCCGGGAAAGCCCGACGCTGACAGCGAGGCACATGCCGCATTCCTTGATTTCGATGCCCAGTTCGACGTCGGCCTGAGCGAAGGCAGCGGAGCCGAAAGCGAAGAACGGCTATGGCAGGATGCTGAAGCCGAACCCGCCGAGCCGGCAGATCTCGATGTCATCAGCGACGACATAGCAGCAACAGATACCATTGCGGAAAACGCCGTCGACGAGACGCCCACGGCAACTGAACCCGAAAGCACCGATGAGGAATTCGCTGCCGACTTCGAAGCGGACATCGACGAAGAGATCCTCGAAATCTTCCTCGAAGAAGCGGACGAGGTGCTGGGCACCATGACCGACTGTCTGCACGCCTGGCGGGCGGACCCCGAAGACCACAAGCCCCTGGAAACCCTGCGACGCTCCTATCACACCCTGAAAGGCAGTGGCCGTCTTGCCGGCGCGATGGTAACCGGCGAATATGCCTGGGCCTTTGAAGGCATGCTCAACCGGGTGATGGAAGGCAAGCTCGAACCTACACCTACCCTGTTCCGGCTGCTGGAACTGTCGGAGCCTGTGCTGCACGGCCTGCTGGCCCATCTCAAAGGAGAGGCCGAACAGCGCCCACCGGTGAAGCGCCTGATAGCACTGGCCAACACCCTGGCCGAGGGTGGCGAAGTGTCTCTGGCCGACCTGCCGGGTACGGCCGCTGAGGCCCCGGTGACAGAGCTGAGCACCGTCTCCGACGAGACAGCAGCCGAACCTGAAGCGGTGCTTGAGCCCGAAGCCGCTGAGGAACCTCCCGAAGACCTGTCAACATCGTTTGCGGCAGACGAACCCTCTCTCGAGGAATCCTCGGTCGGCGAAGAACCTTTGACCGCTGAAGACGAAGGGCTTACCGCCCACGAGGAGGCGGCAGAGATTGGTGATGAGTTGCTGGTGGGAATGGAGCCAGCGGCGGGTGTAGAGCC
>CAZTPE010000008.1:11315-24784 GCA_964614545.1 uncultured Ectothiorhodospiraceae bacterium | reverse complement strand
TCAGCGGATATAGAGCCCTCAGCGGATATAGAGCCCTCAGCGGATATAGAGCCCTCCACAGAAGTATTGGAGGCAGCATCTTACGAATTTGAAGAACCCACTGCAGTCGAAGAAAGCATCTTTGCAAGGGAGTCTTTTGCCGAGGCTGAACCCACTTTCGATATCGGCAGCGCTGGAATTTCCGTCGATGAAACGGAAGCGCCCGGGGTCACCCCCGAACCCCCGCAGACCGAGCAAGAGCCGGTCTTCGATCCGGTGCTGGCCGACGTCTTCCGCAAGGAAGCGGAAGCCCACCTTGAGGCCCTGCGGGAATTCATCACCGATCACAGCGCCGTCGGCCCCTTCCCGGTGACCGAGGGCTTGCATCGCGTCCTGCATACCCTGCACGGCAGCGCACGAATGGCCGATGTGCCTTCCATTGCCGTGCTCAGCGAGCCCATGGATCGCTGTGTCCGCACCCTGCTGGAGCGGGACATCCCCTTCGATCACGCCGGCCTCGCAGCACTGGAGGAATTCACCGACAGGCTGGCCGATGCGCTGAGCGTTTTCGATCTGCCGAATCCCCCGCAACAGGATAACGCCGAGCTGCTGGCACGCATTGCAGAGATGCATGAGCAGGCGCTGGCAATGCCTGTAGTGGAGGCCGAACCTGTGGTGACCGCAGAAGAGCCCATACAGGCGGCAACGCCACCGGCTATGGAACCGTCTGAAGAGGATCAGGAGCTGCTGGAGGTGTTCCTTGATGAGGCCGCCGAAATCCTTACCGCAAGCGATGAACTGCTGCAACACTGGCCTTCCGACCTGAACAACCCCGAACTGCTACACGAACTGCAGCGTGCTCTGCATACGCTCAAGGGCAGCGCGCGGCTGGCGAACATCCAGCCCATCGGCGATCTTGCCCATGAAATAGAGGCGTTACTGGAAGGGATTACCGAAGCCCGCCGTGAAGCCGATGTCGATTTACCACCGCTGATCCAGGACTGTCTCGACTGGCTGCAACAGGCGGTTGAGCAGGTGCGCCGTGGTGAGGAACTAGCACCGGCTGACGAATGTCTGCTGCATCTGGCCGAGTGGCCGGCGGAAACGGAGCCTGTTGAGACAGAAGGCGAACTTGCCGGAGACGTGCCCGGGGAGGCCACGGCACAGACGGATTTCAACGCGCCTGAGACAGGGCCGGTCGAGGCCTATGCCGGACCCCATGAAGAAGAACAGATAGAACTGGCGCCCATGTTTACCGCAGCGCCGGCTGTGGAGGCGGCCGCAACGGCTGACACGGATTACGATACAGAGCTGCTGGAGATCTTCCTCGAAGAGGCGGAGGAAATTCAGGAAGCCGTGGAGAAGACCCTCGATCAGTGGAGCCAGGACTACCAAAGCCTCGAGCATGTGGCCGAGCTGCAGCGCGCCCTGCACACCCTCAAGGGGGGGGCGCGCATGGCCAATGTGACCGCCATCGGTGATCTGGCCCACGTGGTCGAGTCCCTGCTTGAGCGCATGGCCGATGGCCTGATCGCCCCCGAGGCACGTTTTCCGGCCCTTCTGCAGAGCTGTCACGACTGGCTCAGCGAGGGCCTGGAACTGGCTCGCCAGCTGCACACGGTGCCGCCGGCCACACAGCTGGTGGCAGAGATTGAAGCCGCGATTCGTGGTGAGGCAGAGCCGGCGATGGAGACTGCACCTACGCCAGCCGTGGCCGAGCCCGCATCAATAGAGGCGGCTGGAGAGGAAACCGCTGGCGATGCGTCACTGGTGGTCGGTGATGAGATTGAAGAGATTGCCGCGCTGGTTCTGCAGAATGATGAGCCCGCAGACAAGACCCAGGCAGTACCCGTGGCCGCCGAGGAGCAGGTGCGGGTACGTGCCGACCTGCTCAATGATCTGGTGAATTTTTCCGGCGAGATCAATATCTACAGCGCCCGTATCGCCCAGCAGCTGACCGCTTGGCGCTTCAATCTGGCAGAGCTGGATCAGACGGTGAGTCGTTTGCGCGAGCAGCTGCGCAAGTTCGAGATCGAGACCGAAACACAGATCATGTATCGCCATGATACCGGCGGTGACACCCATGCCGAGGACTTCGACCCGCTGGAACTGGATCGTTTTTCCACCATGCAGCAGCTGTCACGCGGCATGGTCGAGAGTCTCGGCGATCTGACCAGTATTCAGGGTCTGCTGGAAGAGCTGTCCGGCGATACCGATACCCTGCTATTGCAACAGCAGCGCGTCACCAGCGAGTTGCAGGAAGGCCTGATGCATACTCGCATGGTGGCCTTCTCCAGTATTTTACCGCGCCTGCGCCGCATCGTGCGGCAGACGGCGGTGGAAACAGACAAACAGGTGAAACTAAAAGTCAGTGGGGCCGAGGGTGAACTGGATCGCAGCCAGCTGAACCGCCTGGTGCCGGCACTGGAGCACATCCTGCGCAACGCCGTTGATCACGGTATCGAGCCGTTGGCGGAACGCGAGGCCACCGGCAAGCCGGCCACCGGCATCATCCATATCGATCTCGACCATCAGGGCTCTGAAGTCGTGCTGAAGGTGGACGATGATGGCCGTGGTCTCGATATCACCGCCCTGCGCGAAAAAGCCATTGAAAAGGGGCGTCTGCTGCCCGATGCCGACCTCAGTGACCGTGAGCTGATGACCTTCATCCTCGAATCCGGTTTTTCCACCGCCAAGGAAGTCACGCAGATATCCGGTCGCGGCGTGGGCATGGATGTGGTGAATACCGAAATCAAGCAGCTCGGCGGCACCCTGCATATCGATACCCAGCACGGCAAGGGCACCAGCTTCCTGATCCGTCTGCCGCTCACCGTATTGGTCAACCAGGCACTGATGGTGCAGGTTAGCGAAGCAACCTATGCCATTCAGTTGCCCAATGTGGAACACGTGATTCGCGCCAGCCACGACGAGCTGGAGCCGTTGGTGACAGGCACGGAAAGCCACTTCGACTATGCCGGCAACCGTTACCAGTACCTGAGTCTGGGCAAGGTGCTGACCGGCGTACCGCCGATCCTGCCGGAGGCCAAGCAACGCATTCCCCTGTTGCTGCTACGCAGCGGTGATCACCGCGTGGCGCTCCAGGTGGATGTCCTGCTGGGCCGGCAGGAGATCGTCATCAAGTCTGTGGGACCGCAGCTGAGCGCCGTGAATGTGCTTTCCGGGGCGACGATTCTGCCCGATGGTGAAGTGGCACTGATCCTCGACGTCGGCAATCTGGTGCGCTCGATCCTGGCCCAGCAGCACGGCACGGCCGAGCCACTGCTACCCATGGCCGCTGAGGAAGAACAGGTCGAGGAACAACGCCTGACCGTGATGGTGGTGGACGATTCCATCACTGTGCGCAAGGTCACGGAACGCCTGCTGTCGCGTTATGATTTCGATGTCATCACCGCCAAGGACGGTGTCGATGCGCTAACCGTGATGCTGGAGCAAGTCCCCGCCATCATGCTGCTGGATGTGGAAATGCCACGCATGGACGGCTATGAACTGGCGACGACCATGCGTAATGACGAGCGTCTGCGGCAGGTACCGATCATCATGATTACCTCACGCACCGGAGAGAAACATCGCCAGCGGGCCATGGACATCGGCGTCAACGAATATATGGGCAAGCCCTATCAGGAGGCCGAACTGATCGACAATATCCGCACGCTGGTGGGTGCAACGGCCTGATCTGCCACGGACAACAAATGGTCACCGTGATGGATGCACTGCCCGCCCGTGTCGCGATACTCGCTGCCAGCACCGAGCACGCCACGCACCTGCGGGCGTTGCTGAAAACGGCCGGACTGAGGGTGGTGCACAGCGGCGGTATGGATGCGGCTTCACTGCAGGCCGTAGAAAAGCTGTCGGCGGATGTGCTGCTGGTGGACTTAAGCGAGGAAATCGAGTCGGAGATCGAACTCATTGACGGCCTGTTGGAGCACAGCACGCTGCCGATCATGTTCAACGACAGCAGCCCCGGCGGAGGTCGCGCCAACAGCCAGTGGGCGAAGCGCCTGGCGCTAAAACTGATCGACATGGTGCGCACGGCCGCGCCGCCGCCCATGCCGAACGTGACTGAGGGGCCCGCACCGCTCGCCGATGTGGCTGCGCCGCCACGCGAAGTTTCCCGGCCTCGCGGCGCGGCGGAGAACGTCTGGGTGCTGGGCGCCTCGTTGGGTGGCCCGCAGGCGGTGCGGGATTTCCTTGCTGCAGTGGATGCTGATCTGCCGGTAGCCTTCATCCTCGCCCAGCACATTGGCGTCAACCATGTGCGGCTGCTGGCGGAACAGCTCAACCGGGTCAGCGCCTTTCGCGTGCTGCCGGCCAAACTGGGCCATGTACTGCGCCACGGCGAGGTGATTCTTTCCCCGGCGGACCGGCATTTGCAGCTGACCGAAGACGGCTATGTGGCATTAACGGCGATGCCCGCCGATGCGGTCTACTCGCCCAGCATCGACCATGTGATGGCCGCCGTGGCCAAGCATTACGGCAACCGGGTGGGTGCTATTGTCTTCAGTGGCATGGGTGACGATGGCGCTGAGGGCTGCCTGGCGGTGGCACGCCAGGGCGGCATCGTGTGGGCGCAAGACGTGAAAAGCTGCGTCATCAGCAGCATGCCGGACCAGGCGCGCAAGACCCATACGGTAACCTACAGCGCCGGTCCGCAGGCCATTGCGCGGCACCTGTGCGAATATTTTCGTAACGGTCATTCGCAACAGTAAATAGCAATCAGACAACGAAGAGGACACCCCCATGTCAGAAGCGGACATCCTGCCCGGTACCACGGTTCGCAGTCAGCTGATTCCCCTGGCGGACATGCGTCTACTGTTGCCCACCACCTGCATTGCCGAGATCATCGACTGGCAAGTGCCGGAGCCGGTGGACGATGCGCCGGCGTGGTGGCTGGGGATGCTGGAATGGCGCGGCCTGCGGATTCCATTGCTGTCCTTCGAGGCCGCCAACGACCGGCCGCGCGGCGAGATTTCACGCCGCGGGCGTATCGCCGTACTGAACGGCATCGGCGGTGACCCCGAGTTGCCCTTCTACGCCCTGCAGCTGCAGGGCATTCCGCGCCTGACCCTGGTGGATCAGGCCAACATCGGCGTCATCTCCGAGCCGGAGGAATCGCTGCCGCTGGTACTGGAGTACGCCATGCTGCAGGAACAGGCGGTACAGATCCCGGATCAGGACAAACTGGAAGCCCTGCTCAAATCCGCCGGCGCCACGGTATCGAAACTGGACGAACCGTCGCCAGACGCATAGATCCCTCAATCCCGCGTGGCGATGTCGATGCCCTCCCGCGCCACTCGCGCCAACTGCTGAATTTGCTCCTCCGTGATCACGTAGGGCGGCATGAAATAGATCACGTTGCCCAGTGGCCGCAGCAGCACCCCTTCCTTTAATGCATGTCGGTAGACGTGCAGACCGCGCCGTTCGCGCCAGTCGTAGGGCGTCTTTGTCGCCTTGTCGCGCACCATTTCGATGGCCAGAATCATGCCCCGCTGGCGCACCTCGGCGACGTGCGGATGGTCGGCCAGATCCGCCGTGGCCTCCGCCATCACTTGCGCCAATCGGCGGTTATTAACCAGCACATCGTCCTCGGCGAAGATATCCAGCGTCGCCAGTCCCGCCGCGCAGCCCAGTGGGTTGCCGGTATAACTGTGTGAGTGCAGGAAAGCGCGCAGGGTGTCGTAGTCGTCGTAGAAGGCATCGTAGGTGTCGTCGGTGGTCATCACCACCGCCAACGGCAGGTAGCCGCCGGTGAGGCCCTTCGACAGGCACATGAAATCGGGGCGGATGTCGGCCTGCTCGCAGGCGAACAGGGTACCGGTGCGACCGAAGCCGACAGCGATCTCGTCGGCGATGAGGTGCACACCGTGACGATCACAGGCCTCGCGCAACAATTGCAGATAGACCGGATCGTACATGCGCATGTTGCCGGCGCACTGCACCAGCGGCTCGATGATCACCGCACAGGCCTCGTCGGCATGACGGGCCAGGGTGGCCTCCATTTCCGCGAACTGGCGGCGTGAGTAGTCGGCGCAGCTCTCGCCCGTCTCGCGCGCATAGCAGTCGGGCGAGGCCACGCTGATCACCGGCATCAGCAGCGGCTGGTAGGTTTCCTTGTAGAGTGCCACATCGCCGACCGCGAGCGCCCCCAGGGTCTCGCCGTGATAGCTGTTGGCAAGAGAAATGAATTTTGTTTTTTGCGTCTGCCCGCGATTGCGCCAGTAGTGGAAGCTCATCTTCAACGCCGCTTCCACCGCCGCCGAGCCGTTATCGGTAAAGAAGGCACGGGTCAGCCCGGCGGGGGTGATATCCACCAGCCGCTCAGCCAGCTCGATGGCCGGTGCATGGCTGAAACCGGCCAGCAGTACGTGCTCCAGCTCACCCAGCTGGGCCGTGATGCGGGCGTTGATGCGTGGGTTGGCGTGACCGAAGATGTTGACCCACCACGAACTGATGGCATCGAGATAGCGCTGGCCGTCGAAGTCCTCCAGCCACACGCCCTGGCCACGGCGGATGGGGATCAGTGGCAGCTGCTCGTGGTCCTTCATCTGCGTGCAGGGGTGCCACAGCACCGACAGGTCGCGTTGTATCCAGTCCTGGTTAGTCATGGTGATTTCCGTTGAGGAATGTTCTGCAAGAGTAAGCGAATAACGTGACAAAAAAAACGACCTTGGGGGGCGCCAAAAAAACCACCCATTCGGGAGGATTGTGGAAGGTAGTTTGTGGCTGGATCTTAGACGCTGCCATAGCGCAGTCCGTCGCCAAGCCAGCGGCGGATCAGCGCAGCAACCTGGTCCGGGTGCTCACGCAGCAGGTGTCCGGCGCATTGGCTGATGATGGGGATCAGGGCCTGGTCACGCTGCAGGTTGGCGATGCGCAGCTCGAGCAGGCCGGTTTGCCGGGTACCCAGTAATTCACCGGGGCCGCGCAACTCGAGATCCTTGCGTGCCACCTCGAAGCCGTCATTGGTTTCGCGCAGGGTGGCGAGACGCTGCCGTGCAGTCTTTGACAGGGGTGGCTTGTAGAGCAGCACACAGCTGCTCTTTGCACTGCCTCGCCCCACCCGGCCGCGTAGCTGGTGTAGCTGAGATAGGCCGAGGCGTTCGGCGTTCTCTATGATCATGAGACTGGCGTTGGGCACGTCCACGCCCACTTCGATCACGGTGGTAGCCACCAGCAGGTCAATGTCACCGGTCTTGAAATGGTCCATCACGGCCTCTTTTTCCGTCGCCTTGAGACGCCCGTGTACCAGGCCGATGCGTAGATCGGGCAGGGCCGCCTGCAGGGTCTCGGCGGTATCCTGTGCGGTCTCGCACTGCAGGGTCTCGGATTCCTCGATCAGGGTGCAGACCCAATAGGCCTGACGGCCCTCGCGGCAGGCGGCGTGCACGCGGGTGACGACGGCATCGCGCCGGTCGTCGGTGATCACCACCGTGTCCACCGGGCTGCGCCCCGGTGGCAGCTCGTCGATCACCGAGATGTCGAGATCAGCATAGGCGGTCTGCGCCAGAGTGCGCGGAATGGGGGTGGCTGTCATGATCAGCTGGTGCGGATAGCGGCCGTCGCGGGCACCCTTTTCGCGCAGGGCGAGACGCTGGTGCACGCCAAAGCGGTGTTGTTCGTCGATGATCACCAACCCCAGGCTGTGGAATTCGACACCCTCCTGGAACAGCGCCTGGGTGCCGATGGTGAGCCGCGCGCTGCCGTCACCGATGGCGGCCAGGGTCTGTTCCCGAACCTTGCCCTTGCTTTTGCCGGACAGCCAGTGCGGTGCCATCTCCAGCGGTTCCAGCCACTGTGCAAAATTGCGTCGGTGTTGTTCGGCAAGCAGTTCAGTGGGGGCCATGATAGCGACCTGAAAGCCGGCCTCCAGCGCCTGCAGAGCGGCGAGCGCGGCAACCACGGTCTTGCCGCAGCCGACGTCGCCCTGTACCAGCCGCTGCATGGGCTGGGGGCGGGCGAGGTCGTGACTGATCTCTTCCAGTACGCGCTGCTGGGCGCCAGTGAGCTGGAAACCGAGATTGCCGAGGAAGGGTCTTTGCAGTGTTTGTGTAGCATGCAGCGGTGGAGCGGCGTGCCGATCCTGACGCTCACGCAGCTGCCGCAGGCTGAGCTGGTGGGCAAGCAACTCCTCGAAGGCAAGCCGTTGCTGGGCGGGGTGAATGCCCTCATCCAGTTCACGCAGGGAGGCATCGGCCGGTGGCCGGTGCACATACCGTATCGCCTCATGCAGGGTAGGCATCTGTCGTTGTGCCAGCAGCTCGGCGGGCAACAGTTCCGGCAGACAGTCAGCGAGCAGCGCAGAATCATCCAGCAGTTGATCGATAAGCTTGCGCAGGGTCTGCTGACGCAGCCCCTCGGTGGTGGGATAAACGGGAGTCAGGGTTTCCTGCTGCGGGCTGTCGGCACCGGGCTCAATGAGGCGATATTCCGGGTGCACCATCTCCAGACCGCTGGGACCACTGCGGACTTCACCAAAGCATTGCACCCAACTGCCGCGGGCGAGGCCGGCCCGTTGCGCGGCGCTGAAGTAAAAAAAGCGCAGGGTGATGGCGCCACTGCCGTCGGCGATGCGCGACAACAACATGCGGCGACGGCCGAGCTTGATGTCGGTGAGCTGCACCTCGCCACGGATGCTGATCTCGTTGCCGGGGTGCAGGCTGCCAATGGGCGCGATGCGGGTGCGGTCCTGATAGCGCAGGGGCAAATGAAAGAGCAGATCCTGTAATGTATGCAGGCCCAGGCGGGCGAGACGCTGGGCCATGTCGGGGCCAGCGCCTTTGAGCTGCGTCAGCGGTGCGGCATCAAGGGGGGCGGGGGTTGGAGTCACACGCGATTCAGGCCGGCAATGGGTGTGCGGCAATTTTACATGCTACAGGGCCGGGCACAATGCCCGTGTATCAGCGGCGCAGGCTGGCGTAATAGGCAGAGAGATCGGCGATATCGGCGTCGCTGAGCCCCTCGGCAAGGCGGTTCATGCTGGGATCCTTGCGCAGGCCGGAGCGAAACTCACGCAGGGATTTAACCAGATAGAGCTCAGTCTGTCCGGCAATATTGGGATAGTCGGGAGTGCTGCTGATGCCCCATTTGCCATGGCAGGCAATACAGGCGGCGCTCTTTGTCTTGCCTGCCTGGATATCGCCGGCCGCCAGGGCAGTCGTAGCGAGACCGTAGCTCAGAATTGCAATAGTGACTGCCAGTGTTCTCTTCATTTCAACGCTACTCCTGCCAAATCTTGCTGTCTGTCGAGTTAAAAAACCTCTAAGTTTAGCGGAGGAAAGATGTCTGGCAGCTGAAAGCATCGCCTCTCTGCACTTTCACAGAGAGGCAATATTGTCCGGAATCAGGAAACCCGGCCTTTATTCTCTATCAACTCCGGTGGCAGGCGGTAGAACCACATCTGATACATGGACGTTATCCACATGAAGGCAAAAGCGGCACCCATGAAGGCGCCACTGATCATCACCACCCAGGCAAAGGGCGGGTACACTTTGGTGAGATACCAGGAACCAATATCCAACAGGATGGCGACAAAGGGTGTGATCAGCATGAGACACTTGATCCACTGAGGGCGGATGTATGAGTGACAGAAGATCGAGCCGACAATAAAAAAGATAAAGGTGATGCCGAACAGGTGAATGTGGGACACACGCACCAGGGTGAATATATCCATGCCGGTATCGGCCTCTGCCACCTTACTGATACCCTCAAAGCCGGTAAGGTCAGGGATGTGTGGATTGGAGCCGTTGTGGCAGATCAGACAACGGCGCTCGACAATACCCTCCACGCCCGAAGACTTGAAGTCGGCCTCTGCGGCACCGCGCCGTACCCAGGCAACGATCTCGTGGTTTTCCTCGGGCGGCAGCATATTGGCCATGGGCCCCTTAAGGGCGGATTCAAGCTTGGTGTCCGACTTGCTGCCGCTGTAGGCGATGATGAGGTCGTTGACGGAAAGGCCCGGGTCACCGTCTCGTCCGGCATGGGATTCGAAGATGTAGATCATGGCAAACAGATAGCCCGTGCCGAGAACAATCAGGGTGCCACTGAACAGTACCCGCATGCCGATGGGTAGCATCTGGAAATGGCTGCAGTGCTCTTTTGCAAGCATGTCTATCGTCTCCCGAAGATAAATTTTTTTGTGGAGTTATCCGCGCCTTGCCAGGCAGGGTTGGGTGGTGCGCTTCATAGAAGGGTATCTAGTCAGGATATATTTTGGTTGGCTTTAAAGGCTTTCGCGCCTAACATATGAGTATAACCTAATACATTTATATTTCATGAAATATTTCACCTGAGCAGAAAAGAATTTTACTATGCGCACATATATAAATTTGCCAGTCCTGGGCGTTATTGTCAGACTATAATTTCACGCAATGGAGAATGAAATGATCAAGGTAAGCAAGACCACTTTAATTCACACGGCTGCAGCGGCGAGTGTTGTATTGCTGGCAGGTTGTAGCCAGGAACCGACGGAACTGCCGGTGAGTTTCAGCAAGGATGTGATGCCCGTATTACAGCAGCATTGCAGCGAGTGCCATATGCCGGGCGGTGTGGGTGAGGTGGCCAGCGGCCTGGATTTAAGCAGTTATGAGGGCACTATGAAGGGCACCAAGTTCGGTGCCATCGTACGCCCCGGGGATAGTGCCTCCAGCACTATTTCCATTCTGATCGAGGGCCGCGCCGACCCGTCCATCAACATGCCGCATGGTGATCGCCCGCCGCTCACCAAGGAAGAGACGGGCATTATCGCCAAATGGATCAACCAGGGCGCCAAGAACAACTAATTGTTGCTTGTTCGCACCTGCGAAGGCATCGTCAACCGCCCAGCTCCAAAATGGCGTCCATTTCTACCTGGGCGCCCTTGGGCAGGGCGGCGACACCGACCGCAGCGCGTGCCGGGTAGGGTTGTTGAAAGTAGCTGGCCATGATTTCATTGACCTGCGCGAAGTGTGACAGGTCGATGAGGTAGACATTGAGTTTGGCGATATCGGCCAGACTGCCTCCGGCCGCTTCTGCGACAGCCTGCAGGTTGTCGAATACGCGTCGGATTTGTGCCGCCATATCGCCTTCGACGAGTTCCATGGTTTCGGGCTGCAGTGGAATTTGCCCCGACAGGTACACGGTGTTGCCGGTTTTGACGGCCTGCGAATAGGTGCCGATGGCGGCGGGTGCCTTGTCTGTCTGGATGATTTCTCGTTTGGTCATGCCCGTCTCCTCTACTGTTTGTGCGTTGTGCGTGGCTGCCTGAATCCGCGGTGCTCTTCCGCCGCATTATTTTGAACGTGCAATGCGCGCGACGCTGTCGATGGCGCGGACGCGCCGAATGATCTGCGCCAGATGTACACGATCCCGCACGCTGATAGTAAAGATCATGGATGAATACAGACCATCGCGCTCGTCGATGGAAACATTCTCGATATTGGAATCCTGCTCGGCGATAACCGAGGCTACAGTGGCCAGAACGCCACGCTGATTGGCTGTGTCGACGCGGATGTCCACCGAGAATGTGTTCTTTATGTCCGGCTCCCACTGCACATCGATCCAGCGCTCCGGGTTGTTGCGAAATTCGCGCACATTCTTGCAGCTGCGAGTGTGAATGACGATGCCGCGGCCAGCGCTGACAAAGCCGAGGATGGAGTCGCCGGGGATGGGACGACAGCACTTGGCGTAGGTCACCACCGAACCTTCAGTGCCGCGAATGGCCAGTGGGCGCGCGGTGGTGTGGCCCGCCTGACTACCTTTCAGCCAGCTGGGCGTGTAGCGGCTGAGCATGCCTTTCTTTCTCCTTTTTTTCGGGCCGGTTATGGCGGCTTCGCGGTGTTCGATAATATCGGCCAGCTGGCGAGCCACCAGGGCGGCGACACGCTTGCCCAGGCTGATGTCTGCCAGCAGCTCGTCCAGGGTTTCAAGCTTTAGCTGCTTGAGCAGTGCGTCCAGCGACTCTTGGGGAATATCCCGAATTTCCAGAGACAGCGCCGCCAGGGCCTTGCCCAGCATGCGCTTACCCAGCTCCAGCGCCTCTTCATGCTTCAGCTGTTTGAGATAGTGACGAATGTTGGAGCGCGCCTTGCCAGTGATGACGAAGTCCAGCCATACAGGGTTGGGTCGAGCGCCGGGGGCGGTGATGATTTCGACGGTCTGGCCGTTACTGAGCGTGCTGCGCAGGGGAGCGAGATGGCGATCGATCTTGGCGGCGACGCAGGTGTTGCCCAGATCGGTGTGGATGGCGTAGGCCAGGTCGACCACCGTGGCGCCACGCAGGATGTTGAGGATATCGCCATCAGGCGTGAAAATGTAGACCTCATCCGGGAACAGGTCGATCTTGACGTTCTCGAGGAACTCCTGCGAGTTGCCGGCATATTTCTGCATTTCCAGCAGGCCCTTGAGCCATTCGCTGGCATGACTCGGAGTGGCCGAGCCGGTCTTGTACATCCAGTGCGCGGCAATGCCGGCCTGCGCCACGCGTTCCATGTCCTTGGTACGAATCTGCACCTCGATGGGGCCGCCATAGGGCCCGAACAACACCGTGTGCAGTGATTGATAACCATTGGCCTTGGGAATGGCAATGTAGTCCTTGAAGCGCCCGGGCATGGGTTTGTAGATGTTGTGCACCACGCCCAGCACGCGGTAACAGGTGTCTACCTTGTCGACGACGATGCGGAAACCGTACACGTCCGAGACATCATCAAAGCTGAGGCCCTTGTTGCGCATCTTGTCGTAGATGCTGTAGAGGTGCTTTTCGCGTCCCTCCACGGGGGCCTCGATGCCTTCCTGGCGCAGGCGTTCCTCCAGTGACAGGCGAATCTTTTCGACCACCTCCTTACGGTTGCCGCGCATCTTTTTGAGCGCGTTTTGCAGCACCCGGTAGCGCATCGGGTAGTAGGCGCGGAAGCCAAGGTCTTCCAGCTCCAGGCTGATGCTCTGCATACCCAGGCGCTTGGCAACCGGGGCATAGATTTCCAGGGTTTCGCGGGCGATGCGGCGCTGCTTATCGGCGCGCATCACACCCAGGGTGCGCATATTGTGCAGGCGGTCGGCCAGCTTGATGAGGATCACGCGGATGTCCTTCACCATGGCGAGGATCATCTTGCGGAAGTTCTCCGCCTGCGTCTCGGCCTTGCTGCCGAACTTGACCTGGGTCAGCTTGGTGACGCCATCGACCAGCTCGGCGACTTCCTCGCCAAATTCGCGGGTAATCTCGTCCTTGCCGATGCCGGTGTCTTCGATGACATCGTGCAGGATGGCGGCGATGAGGGTATTGGCGTCCATGCGCATCTCGGCCAGGATTTTGGCCACGGCGAGCGGATGGTAGATATAGGGTTCACCAGACATGCGCGTCTGGCCGTCGTGGGCCTCGGCGCCAAACAGATAGGCCCGGTAGACTTCCTTGACCTGGTCAGTTTCGAGGTAAGCTTCGAGAAGCTTGCACAGGTCGTGAATCAAAAACACCAGGCCCCCGGGAAAGGCAGTTTGCTAGG
>CAZTPE010000008.1:0-11215 GCA_964614545.1 uncultured Ectothiorhodospiraceae bacterium | reverse complement strand
TTGCACAGGTCGTGAATCAAAAACACCAGGCCCCCGGGAAAGGCAGTTTGCTAGGAGCCTGTCGGACTTAGGAAGTCGTAGCGAGGTGAGTGGGAAATCGAAAAAATGGACCTATTTCCCATCGCCGCAGCAGATTCTTCCTAAGTCCGACAGGCCCCTAGGGGTTACAGGGACTCCTGCACCTCTTCTTCACTGACGATGGATTCCTGCGCATGCTCTTGCGCAGCTACTTCGTCGAGAATCTTGTTGGTAATCAGGCCTTCGCTGATCTCGCGCAGGGCGACGACGGTGGGCTTATCGTTTTCCCAGTCGACCAGCGGCTCCTTGCCGGAGGCCAGCTGACGTGCGCGTTTGCTGGCCAGCAGCACCAGCTCAAAGCGGTTGTCGACGTTGTCCAGACAGTCTTCAATGGTGACTCGTGCCATCGTGTAGCTCCTAGGGGGATTGCGTAGCCGCGCAAGTCTACAAAAAATACCAGGAATATGCCAGTACGAGGCCTTAATATATGGGTTCTTCAGGACGTTATAGCCAGTATACCTTTCGCCCAACAAGTGGACAAAAATCGCAATCTGGTTTTTTTAGCTTGCTGAATTAGAGCTGCCTTAAAAGACAGGATACCATTTCCAACAGCCTGTTAGTGTTATGCCGGATTATCGGCTAGCAGACTGGAAGACATGGTTCTGTAGGGCTACAGGCCGATGCCTTGACATGACCGTGTAATTTCCAGAAGGTGTCAACTTGAGGTGGTTTATGCGGATACGAACTGGAGGGGGAATATAATGACAATCAAAACAATCTATCAACTCGCTGCTGTATTGCTGTTTGCCTTTTTTACGCTGGGCGCCCAGGCCGCGACACCCATCAAGGTGGGTGAATATACGGTGCACTTCAGCGCCTTTAATACCGATACGCTGCAGCCGAACATGGCCAAGGCTTACGATATTACCCGGAGTAAAAACCGCGGTATGTTTACCATTTCGGTAATGAAGGATAATCATGGCGTATCACCCATCGGCAAGCCGGTGCGGGCCAGGATCAAGGCCAGCGCCAGCAACCTGACCGGTCAGCTGCGCGACTTCAAGGTGCGTGAGATCGACGAGGGCGATGCGGTCTATTACATCAGCGTGTTCCATGTCACAGCAGGCGAGACACTGGCTTTTGACATCAAGATCGCCCCCGAAGACGGCGGCAAGCCTTTCTCGGTGAAGTTCCGCCAGAAATTCTACACCCGGTAAAGCGGGTTGCCGACAGGCTGAAGAGGGACGGGTGTCATACCCGTCCCTTTTTTGTGCGCGGCATCAAAGGCCGAGGGAAAGAGTGATGCCAAGATTTCCCGTCTCGCTGCGGGGTTCGTGGATGATCCAGGTACCCACTCTGACGTCCGGACTACGGCCCAGTTGCCAGTATTCGTAGTAAGGCGCCACCTCCAGCTGGAGGCCACTGGCGAGCCGTTTGCGCCAAGGGGCCTGCAGTCGAAAGCCGGGCTGCGAGCCGAGGTCCAGGCTTACATCGCCGCTACCGGCAATGTTCAGGGCCATCGTCGGATTGATGGGGTAGGTCATCTGGGCATTCAAACTGAGCCGGTGTTTGCCGTTTTGCCACAGCAACTGTTCGCCACCCAGCAGGACATAGATCCAGGTGTAGCGCTCGAACAATCCGGAAACGCGGCCCGATGGCTGGATGTCTCGATCCCACTGGTGGTAACCACCACCCAGGTAGACCTCGCTCCACATGCCGAACTGTCGCCCGAGGCTGAAGCTAACGTCGATGAAAGTCTCGTCGGTGCGGGTCTTGTGCGGGGTGCCGTTTTGCAGCTGGCCGTCGTAGTCGACGCTGCCGGTCTGATAGGTGGCTTCAAGGCCGATCAGCAGGCTCCCGGCTGACGAGGCCACGGCAAAACGAAGCCCGGGCACAGGACCATCCTCGCGGTTCAGCAACTCATCCAGATCGGAAAACTCCTTGTACTGAAAGTCTGTCACGGATAGGCCCAGCCAGACCTGGCTGGAACTTTGCCCGTCGGCGGCCATGGCCAGCGCAGGAATCATGAAAAAGCCTAGGCAGGCTACGGCAGTTTTCAATTTCATGGCAGGCCATCCAGGTTTGGTGGGGGCAGACAAGCGAAAGGCGCAGAAACCGCGCCTTTCGTCTCAAGTATACCGCAACGACTGCGGTTTGCAGGCAGCCTCAGGGGGCCGATTCGATGACCGTCCAGTTGACGGTTGCCGACTGGTCGAGGGTGCCGTCGTTGTCCTCGTCCAGCTCAAGCAACACAGAGCTTGAACTCGTTGCCGTGACGGTCAGCTTGGAATTGGCACCAGTGATTTCCAGTGTACCGGAGGACGGGTAGTCATCGGCGTCGATGTTGGTGGTGACCAGCGGAGCCGTGGTCTGAATCTGCACCGAGCCATTGATGCGGGTACTGGCCAGCGTCATGGTAACGGTGGTGGTTTCGGTGCTGCCGCTCAAGGTGCTGGCAATGTTAAAGTTGCTCATGTGTACACCCTGGCCGGTGCTGGAATACATGTAGAAATCGTTGCCGCTGATGGTATTGGTGTTGGTCGCACTGGCATAGACCAGCGTGAACCCACCATCGATGAGGGCGGTTTCTCCCATCTCGGTAATCTGCAGATCATTGAAGTTCATACCCAGGGAGAAATCGCTGCAGGTACCGGTCGCATCGCAGCCGGCTTCCAGCGTTCCCGAGTCGACTGTCGCACTCATGCTGCCGTTGCTGGTGGTGCCGTCCTGGCTGTCATTGCAGTTGTCAAAGCGCACAGAGAAGGAGTCGCCGGGCTGCAGGGTCGTTGATATCGGATTGTTGAGGTTGAGGGTCAGGCTCATACTCCCCGAGTCACAGGCAACGGACTGTGTGACGGCAATGGCAGCAGGCAGGTTCTGCTGCTGTACGAGGCCTTGGCGCACAGTATCAAGCAGTGGGCCACGGGCAAAGTCGAAGATGCTGAAACCGGATGCTGCCTGATCCTGCAGGGAGGCGCCGACCGGGGCCGAGCCGCCAACGGTCAACGCGCCATCAACGCTGTCGGAAGTTTCGGCAACGACGGTGTTCTGGTTGCTGGTGGAGATGGCCGTTGGCGTACTGGGAACATTGACCTTGTCAATGAGTAGTGTTGTGCCGGTGTTCTCTTCGGCAGCGCAACCAGCCAGGATCAGCACCGTGCCGCCCATGAGCCCGATCAGGGCGCCCTTCATTATTGTGCTTTTCATTCCTGCATCCTTCTTCTTTTAAAGGTTTGAGTGTGTACCGTGACAACAAGGCTCGGACTATTGGCAGTTAAACGTGTCCAGACAGCAGAATGTTCCCATTAAAACTTATAGCAAATACCGGCCGTTCCGGCCCGGGCTTGCGTACTTAGCGGCGGAATTGGGAAATGGTTCACATTATTTTGTGATGAGCGGAAATGCAAAAGGCCGCAGAAGCGGCCTTTTGCTGGGGAGGGCTGGCAAGACTCAGGCCGCCAGTGCGCCCTTCATCTTCTTCATGGCGTTCTTCTCCAGCTGGCGGATGCGCTCGGCGGAAATACCATACTTGTCGGCCAACTCGTGCAGGGTGGCCTTCTTCTCCGACAACCAGCGGCTCTGTACGATGTCGCGGCTGCGCTCATCGAGCCCGTCGAGTACCAGGCTCAGGCGCTGGTGGTTGTGCGCCTCCCAGTCCTCGGCCTCCAGCAAGCTGGAGGGCTCCATACGGGTGTCGCGCAGGTAGCCGGCGGGTGAGGGACTGAAGTCGCTGTCGTCGTCGGCGTCACCATAGCCATCAAAGGAGGCATCATACGCGCTCATGCGCTTTTCCATTTCCAGCACGGTAGCCGGTGGTACGTCCAGCTCCTTGGCCACGGCCTCGACTTCCTTGTGCGAGAACCAGCCCAGGCGCTTCTTGTTCTTGCGCAGGTTAAAGAACAGTTTTCGCTGGGCCTTGGTGGTCGCCAGCTTGACGATGCGCCAGTTACGCAGGATGTATTCGTGAATCTCGGCGCGAATCCAGTGCACGGCAAAGGACACCAGGCGCACGTTGACGCTGGGATCGAAACGCTTCACCGCCTTCATCAGGCCGATATTGCCTTCCTGGATCAGATCCGCCTGGGGCAGACCGTAGCCGCTGTAGCCGCGCGCCACATGGATGACGAAACGCAGATGGGAGAGCACCAACTGGCGGGCGGCATTGAGGTCACCCTCTTCCCGCAAACGAGTGGCGAGTTCGCGCTCCTCCTCGACGCCCAGCATGGGAATCTGGCTGGCGGCCTGTACATAGGCCTCCAGGCTTCCACTGGGGACAGCAAGATCAACCGTCAAACTTTTGTTCATGACTAACTCCTCCCAATATCGCTATTTAACGACCCTCGGCTTCCCTATTCACCGAGAAGTCTAGCAGTCAAACACTAAGAGTGCCAAAGGAAATCATAGTTCCCTAATATTGATTTTTTTTATGGCTAATAGGAGGGATGCGGTCTGTCAGGCGGAGACAAAAATACTCATGTAGGCTCAATGGCTTGCAGATGCCGACCGACCGCCAGCCAAGAGCCGACGAGACCGAGGAATACGCCCGATAGGAGTAGGGAAAGACTGGTAATAAAGTCCAGTCCGCCGAGCCGGAATTGGCTGTCGTAGAGAGAGGAGAGCTGGCTCACCGGGGCACTGAGCAGGCCGAGGAAAACGGCGACCAGGAGCCAGGCAACGATGGCACCCATCAGTCCATACCAGAAGCCGGTGTAGAGAAAGGGGCGGCGGATGAAGGCATTGGTGGCACCGATCAGCTTGGTGATGATGATCTCCTCGCGGCGGGCGTAGATGGTCAGGCGGATGGTGTTGCCCACCACCAGCAGGATGGCCATGGCCAGCAGCACACCGAGCAGCAGGGCGCCGCGCTTGCCGACTTCGATAATGCCGTTGAGGCGGCGAACCCACTCCATATCCAGCTGCGCCTGATCCACGGCATCGAGCTGGCGCAGGCGCTCCAGTAGTTGCTCCATCGGAGCCGGCTCCGCCTGTGTCGACGTGGGACGCAGCACCAGCACCGCGGGCAGGGGATTTTCCGCCAGCGAGTCCAAGGCATCGCCGAAACCGGACAGCTCGCGGAATTCGGCCAGCGCCTGCTCGCGGGAGATGTAGCGCACCTCGGCCACGCCGTCCCAATCACGCAGCTTGTCCGCCAGCGACTGGATGCGCTTCTCCGGCACGCCCTGCTTGATGAACAGCGATACCTGCGCCGAATCATCCCAACCCGAGGAGAGCTGCTGCACATTGCTCAGCAACACGTGCAGCCCTGCGGGCAGGGCCAGAGCAATGCCGATCACCGCCGTTGTCATCAGGGTGGAAAAGGGCGTGCGCCACAGCTGGCCGAGAGAGGACACCAGCACCCACAGGTGATGGGTGAAGTAGGCATTGATCTTGCCCCGCGGTTTCTGCGCCGGCCTGCGCACTTCCGTTTCGACGGCGCGGGGGCGGGGCTTGCGAGTATTGCGTTTCATGCCGACGCCGCCAGTTCGCCCGTGCGCCCGTCGCGGACCAGGCGGCCACCGCTAAGGGTCAGCAGGCGGTGGTCAAGGCGCGAGATGAGGTCATGATCGTGAGTAGCGATGAGCACTGACACACCGACGCGGTTGAATTCCTCGAACAGGCCCATGATCTCACGCGACAGTTCCGGATCAAGATTGCCGGTGGGCTCGTCGGCCAGCAGCAGCGGTGGGCGGTTGACCACCGCGCGGGCGATACCGACACGCTGCTGCTCGCCGCCGGAGAGGGTGATGGGGTAGGCCTTGTCGCGGTTCAGCAGGCCCACCTTGTCCAGCGCCGCGCGCACCCGGCGCCCCACCTCGCTCTGGTGGTAGCCGGCGATGATCAGCGGCAGGGCCACGTTGTCGAACACCGTGCGGTCGAAGAGCAGGTTGTGGCTCTGGAAGACGATGCCGATCTTGCGCCGTAAATGGGGGATATGACGGCCCTTCAGCCGCGACAGGTTCTGCCCATCGACGAACACCTGCCCGCGGCTGCTGCGTTCGATCAGTGCGATGAGCTTCAGCAGGCTGCTCTTGCCAGCGCCGGAGTGGCCGGTGAGAAAGGCCATCTCGCCCGGCTGGATGTGAAAACTGACCCCGGACAGGGCCTCGTGGCCGCCGGGGTAGCGCTTGCTGACGTTGTCGAACTGGATCATGGCGTGACGGGGTTCGGTGATTGATGCTTCCCGCTATGAAGGCGCTGATTATGTCCGCAAATAAACACAAATAAACGCGAATGGGCGCGAATGGCTATAGAAAAGAATTGGCGACTTGTTTTCATTTCACAAACATTCGCGTTATTGGCGTTCATTTGCGGACCCCTTTCCTGTGGACTCTTCGGAACCCGGGCACTCTGACTCTTGCTCAGTCTGTTTCCCTCGCCAGCAACGCATCGACGAACTCCCCGGCGTCGAAGGGCCGCAGGTCGTCGATGCCTTCACCGACACCGATGAAACGGATCGGCAGGCCAAGCCGCTTGGCGACGGCGAAGATCACGCCGCCCTTGGCGGTGCCGTCGAGCTTGGTCATGGCGATGCCGGAGACACCGACGGCCTCGCGGAATTGTTCGGCCTGTACCACGGCGTTCTGGCCGATACTGGCGTCCAGCACCAGCATCACCTCGTGCGGGGCATTTTCGTCCAGCTTGGTGATCACGCGGCGCACCTTCTTCAGCTCCTCCATGAGATTGGCCTGGGTGTGCAGGCGTCCGGCGGTATCGGCGATGAGCACATCGACGCCCTTGGATTTGGCCGATTGCAGGGCATCGAAGATCACCGAGGCGGAGTCGGCGCCGCTGTGCTGGGCGACCACCGAAATCTCGTTGCGGCGCCCCCATTCCTGCAGCTGCTCCACGGCGGCGGCGCGGAAGGTGTCACCGGCGGCCAGCATCACGCTCTTGCCCTCGTTCTGGAAACGCTTGGCCAGCTTGCCGATGGTGGTGGTCTTGCCGGCACCGTTGATGCCGACCATGAGGATGACGAAGGGGCCATTGTCGGCCTGGGCCACCAATGGCTTGGCAACGGGTTCGAGGATGTGCAGCATGTTCTCACGCAGGGCGTCGAACAGGGCGTCGGCGTCCTTCAGCTGCTTGCGCGACACGCGCTGGGTGAGATCGGCGACAATCTCCTGGGTGGCCTCGATGCCCACATCGCTGGTCAGCAACAGGGTCTCGATCTCTTCCAGTACATCGTCGTCGATGGCCTTCTTGCCCAACACCAGGCTGGCGACGCCTTCGGTGATACCACTGCGGGTACGCTTCAGGCCCTGGGTGAGGCGGGCGAACAGGCCGCCCTTGCTTTTCTTTTCCGGTGGCTCGGCCGATGACGGCACAGTGGGGCTCTCGTCAGGCCTTTCTGCCTCGGGGGTTAAGGGGGCATTCTCGGCAGCAGAATCCGTGGATTCCGGTGTCGACTTGTTCTTTTTGATGAAACCAAACATGGGCGGCAGGGGTCACAGTGTTTCGGTTCGCCGGCTTTGTGGTTTGCCGGGAACGTTTAATTTAGGGGACTTCTATCGATTCTGGGCGTTTTGGATTGATTGTCAGATTTGTCCCGTCAAGGCGCAAACCGCACGTAATAGCCAGCTATTGCGAAGGTTTGCAACGTAGGGGGGATGAATCCGGTGGTCTAGATGTTCGCCCACGAATTGATAGAAGCCCCCTCAAGTAGGCTATGCTACCACTCGTGGCCGACCATCGTCAGCCACGAATCAATCCGAGCCCCACCAAGCACAGGGATTACAATGAAACGATTGCTGAAGACCCGAACTGCCGCGTTTGTCGTGGCGGCTGTGTCCGCCGCCACCCTCGCGGGCTGTGCCACACCGCCCACCGCCAGCCCTGTTGTCGAGCCCCCCGCCGTCGAAGAGATCACGGCAACGCCGGTTTCTTCCGCCAACGGCGTGCACGAATACAAACTCAACAACGGCATGAAGATCATCATCAAGGAGGATCATCGTGCCCCGGTGGTGGTATCGCAAGTCTGGTATAAGGTTGGCTCCAGCTACGAGCACGGTGGCATTACCGGTGCCTCACATGTGCTGGAACACATGATGTTCAAGGGCACGAGAAAGCACGGACCGAATGAGTTCTCGCGCATCATCGCCGCCAATGGAGGGCGTGAAAACGCCTTTACCGGGCAGGACTACACCGCCTATTTCCAACAGCTGGAAAAGAACCGTCTGGCCATCAGCTTCGAGCTGGAGGCGGATCGCATGCAGAACCTGCTGCTCAATCCCGAGGAGATAAAAAAAGAGGTGTTGGTCGTGATGGAAGAACGCCGCATGCGCACCGAAGACAAGCCCCAGTCGCTGACCTACGAGCAGTTCATGGCCACCGCCTTCGTCACCAGTCCCTACCACAACCCCATCATCGGCTGGATGGATGACCTCGATAATCTCACTATCGACGATCTGCAGCAGTGGTATCAACACTGGTACACGCCCAACAATGCCACCCTGGTGGTGGCCGGCGATGTGGATCCACAGCAAGTGGTCGAGCTGGCGAAGAAGTATTACGGCCCGGTCAAGTCGCGCCCCGTGCCCGCAGTGAAACCGCAGCGTGAGATCGAGCAGCGCGGCATCCGCCGCATCACGGTAAAGGCCCCCGCGCAGCTGCCGTTCATCATCATGGGTTACAAGACACCGGTGATCAAAACCACCGAGGTTGACTGGGAACCCTATGCCATCGATATGCTGGCCGGTGTGCTGGATGGCGGCGAGAGCGCGCGCTTCACCCGCAACCTGATTCGCGGTCAGCAGATCGCCGCCAGCGTTGGTGCCGGCTATGACCTGCATTCCCGCCTCGGCGGCATGCTGGTGATCAGCGGCACGCCGTCCAAGGACGTCAGCATCGAGAAGCTGGAAAAGGCCATCCGCGCCGAGATCGGCCGCTTCAAGACCGAGCTGGTAACGCAGGACGAACTGGATCGCATCAAGGCTCAGGTGCTGGCTTCCAAAGTGTATGAAAAGGACTCCATCTTCTATCAGGCAATGCAGATCGGCACCCTGGAAACGGTGGGGCTGAACTGGCGTCTGATGGATGAATACATGGATCGCCTCAAGGCCGTAACCCCAGAGCAGATCCGCGAGGTGGCCAACAAGTATCTCAGCGAAGACCGGTTGACGGTTGCCGTCCTGAAACCACAAGCAATGACCAGCACCACCCCTGCCGCCCATGGAGGCCAGCATGCGCACTAAGTTTTTTGTATTGTTTTTTGTATCAATGACGGCTTTGCTGGGCGGCACTGCGACCTTTGCCGGGCTGCAGATCCAGCACTGGACCACCAGCAACGGCGCACGCGTATACTTCGTACCCGCCCCCGAGCTGCCGATGATCGACCTGCGCGTGACCTTCGACGCCGGTGCCGCACGCGATGGTGCCGATGGCGGTGTCGCCCTGCTCGCCAACGCCCTGCTGAGCGAAGGCGCGGGTGGATTGGACGCCAACCAGATTTCCGAGCGCTTTGAGTCCGTTGGCGCACGCTTCAGCAACAGTGCACATCGTGATATGGCCACCATTGGCCTGCGCAGCCTGTCGGACGGACAGTATCTGGAGCCCGCACTGGAGACCCTGACGGCCATCATCAGCCAGCCGGATTTCCCCAAGGACGCCTTCAAGCGCGAGCGCAGTCGCATGCTCATCGGCCTGCAGCAGCGTAAGCAATCCCCTGGCGCGCTGGCCGACGAGGCCTTCTACAAGGCCGTGTACGGTGCCCACCCCTACGCCGGTCAGCCCTCCGGCACAGAGAAAACGGTCAAGGCCCTGACGGCCGAAAAGCTGCGCGCCTTCTACCAACAGTATTACGTCGGCCGCAATGCCGTGATCGCCATCGTCGGTGATCTTGACCGCAGCGCGGCAGAGACCCTCGCCGAGCGCATCATCGGCAAGCTGCCGGCAGGCAAGCCAGCAGCGGAATTGCCGGCGGTGAAGGATCTGGCGGAGGCCGTGGAGATCAACATTGAGCACCCCTCTATGCAGACCCACATTCTCCTCGGCGCTGCGGGCATGAAACGCGGTGACCCCGATTACTTCCCGCTATACGTGGGCAACCACATCCTCGGTGGCAGTGGCCTGGTAGCACGCCTGTCGAAGGAGATTCGCGAAAAACGCGGCCTGGCTTACAGTTCCTACAGCTACTTCCGCCCCATGCGCAAGAAGGGCCCCTATACCCTCGGCGCACAGACCCGCAACGCCTCTGCCGGTGAAACCCTCGCCGTGATGCGCGAAACCCTGGCGACCTTCGTCACTGAGGGCCCCAGCACCGAAGAACTGGAAGCGGCAAAGAAGAATATCACCGGCGGCTTCCCATTGCGCATTTCCAGCAACAAGAAAATCATCGATTACATCGGCATGATCGGTTTTTACGACCTGCCACTGGATTACCTCGATACCTTTAATGCCAAGGTGGAGGCGGTCACCGTCGCCGATATCAAGGATGCCTTCCAACGCCGCATACATCCGGATAAAATGGTCATCGTGATGGTGGGCGGTAAGGCGGATAGCGGGAAATAGGCGCCGCCTGCAGTGCCGCCCCGGCGGCTGAAATGTGGAGGACAGGGATTGTCATCTGAATAAAGGGCACTTCTAAGCATTGTTTACGGCCACTGGCTACAGACTGGTCCGAAAGCAATGGTTAGATGTGCCCTAAAATTGATCTGAGTTGTCTTTGAGGAATACCGATGAAAAAGAAGAAACAGTTGACGATGCTCGGCTGGGCAGCACTGCTCCCACTGTTCATTCTGGTGTGGATTCTGTCATCGGAAGAGCCACTCCCTCCGGAAGAAAAAGAGGCGCTGGAAGACGCCCAGCCGGAAGTCGCGGAAAAACCAACGGGCCTGAGCCTGGAGGACAAGGAGGATTTCAAAAACTGGATCATCGAGACCAGTATTGTCACCGATCTGGAATATCCAGAGGGGCGCGATGATTATCTGAGAATAAAGCTGGAGAAGGATAAATATACGACACAGGAAGCAGCCGAAAAAATCGCCTTCCATCTCGCCCGATATTACAAAATGGAAACTGGCTTTATCAGTCCACTGACGCTCACCATCATTTATCCCGACAAACCAGGGATTTTTTACGAAGGACATTACTAGTGGTCCATGCGCAAAATTAGGTAACAGTTCACTAAGCCAGAAGGCGTAGCTCTTTGTTACCGAATTTTACGCATGGACCACTAGCACCAACAATGAAGCAAATCCAA
>CAZTPE010000007.1:1537-29093 GCA_964614545.1 uncultured Ectothiorhodospiraceae bacterium | reverse complement strand
CAGTCGGTTATCTGTTAGCGAATCAATAAACCAAGTTGAACAATATGCCAACAGAACAACAGAAAAATTGTAAACCATCCCGTGGTATTTGGCGTCGTTTTCTCGATGGAAAACCAGAGTATCTTGTGCGTCATTATTGGTGGGCTTATCTCTGGCCTTGGGGCGTCTGGTTTTTTGATCATCAACTGATTATCAACGCCATTCTTTTTGGGCAATATCGGACACTTTCTCAGCGGGCATTACGAGACAGCATGAAAAACCGGCCGCAGGGGCGTTTTTTACAACTCACCTGTGCTTATGGAAGTTTGACGCCCACGATACTCAAAGCGATGGATGATGAACTCTATCTCATGGATGTGGCTGACATACAGTTAACTGCAGCTCGTAACAAACTGATGGATGCGGAGAAAGAACGCCTGCTTTGTGCACGAATGAATGCAGAGTTTCTTGCCTATGGTGATGATCTGTTTGCCACTGTTTTAATCTTTTTTCTACTGCATGAACTACCGCCTGATGCGCGTGAGCGCAGCCTTAGCGAAGCCGTTCGGGTGTTGCGGCCTGGCGGCCGTTTTGTCATCACAGAGTATGGGGCTTGTCCTAAAAAGCATCTACTGTGGCGGCTCTGGCCCACGCGTATTGTATTGCAGCGGTTGGAGCCATTTTTAGACAGTTTTTGGCATATGGATTTGACCGCGATGTTGGATAAATATGCACGAAAACAGGGTAAGGTGATTCGACGAGTGGATGAATTTCACTGTTTTTCTGGTTTCTATCGTGTTTGTACTTTTGAATTGTTGGAGTAAAGCTAATGGATCAAAAACATCACATAGAAATATGTCCGGCCACCCGACCGCGCCGTTTTTATGATTGCACCCTCAACGAGAAGCTGCTCTATAGCTCATTTCTATTACTGGCGGGGCTCGCCTATCTGATGGCCCTGGCCTATCTCTACACCAGTTTCGACGGTATCGATGGCAAACCGGGATTGTCGGTGGAGGATATCGCCGAGAACTACTATGGCAATCGTAGTGGTACACGGCTGGAGTCGGCTATACGTGGCCCGATGGCCTCATATATTGAGGCTGAGCAGCGCAGCCACATCGTGAAGTGGTTGAAATCCGGCGCATCCAAAAGCGGTTATGATCGTACGGTTAAGCCTATTCTCAGTGAGCGTTGCATAGCATGCCACAGCGCCGCTTCGGGATTACAAATTCCTGATCTCTCCAGCTATGAAGGCGTCAAACAGGTGGCCAATGTGGATACCGGTGTCTCGCTGCACAGCCTGATGAAGGTGTCGCACATTCACCTGTTCGGTATTGGCTTGGTAGCATTGGGCATTGGCTTGGTGTTCCGTTTTGCACGATTGCCTTCCTGGTTTCAGAACACGCTGACCCTGTTACCATTTGTAGCTATTTTTTCTGATATCAGCGCTTGGTTTCTGACCAAGTGGGATCCGATCTACGCCTACACTGTGATTATTGCCGGGGGTATGTTGGGTTTGTCATGGGCGCTGCAGATTACTATTTCCCTCTACCAAATCTGGTTTCTTCGCTGTCGACCGGAACCCGGGAGTAAAGACGATGAATGAGAGAGGGAAGAGCAACATGCTTGCCTTCCAGGAGATCCGTTTTGATGGTCGTGGTGACTAGGGCAGGGAGTCGGCAGCGGCTCCTGGGTGGTGATATTGGTCATAGCCAAATTGAAAGGTGAGTCGTTTATTTTTGAGGCAGATAAAAATGCACAAATTACCTTCAGGCAGATGTTGCTGCACTACACCCCAAACAGCCCCGCCATGACGGTGAGACGAATGAGCAACGACTTGATGGTTTCAAAGAAGTGGTTACAGGCCTGGTTGGCGATGATGCCGTGCATGAAGAAAAGCGTTGCCTGAGCTGCGGTGTCTGCACCCAGGAATGCCTTTGCGGGTACATTGATATGAAACGGTTGATAGACCACTAGAGGAGCATGCCATGAAAAAAATCACCATTATCGGGCCCGGGCGGGTCGGTGAATCCACCGCCCAGATCATCGCCAAGATGGAGCTGTGTCGGGAGCTGGTTTTGCTGGGACGGCAGGCGGGAAAGGCAAAAGGCATCGCCCTCGATATCCAGGAATCAGCACCATTGTTCGGATTTGATACCCGGGTCAGAGGGGGGGCGGATCCGGCTGCCATGGTGGACTCGGATTTGGTGATTTTCACCGCGGGCTTGCCGAGGAAACCGGGTATGTCGCGCAGTGATCTGGTGGATGCCAATTTAGCAGTGTTGCATGAGGCGGTGGATAATGTGATGCGTTATGCACCTAACGCATTGCTGCTGATTGTCACCAACCCGGTGGATGTGCTGACCTACCACGCCTGGCGCCGAACCGGCTGGGGACGGCACCGCGTATTCGGTCTTTCGGGCGTGCTGGACAGTGCCCGCATGGCGAGCTTCATTGCACTGGAAACCGGCTTTTCCGTCAAGGCGATCACCACCCTGGTGATTGGTGGCCACGGCGACGCCATGGTGCCATTAACCCGTTACGCCAGCATCAATGGCATTCCCATCGAGCAGTTCCTGGATGCCGACACCATAGAGCGTCTGGTGGAGCAAACCCGTAAGGGCGGCGCGGAGATCCTGGCGCTGAAAGAAAGCAGTAGTGCCTATGATTCACCGGCGGCATCCGTCGCCGCCATGGTGGATGCGGTGGTACGCAACCGGCGTCGTATTCTGCCCTGCGTGGCCATCCTGGACGGCGAATACGGCGAGCGGGACATTGCCATGGGCGTACCGACGGTGCTGGCGGGCAACGGTGTGGAGCGGGTGATTGAGCTGCCCCTGATAGCCGAGGAGTCGGAGGCGTTGGTGCGCTCCGTTGCTATGCTTCGAGAAACTCTTGGTCAGTAGGAGGATTCAACATGGAACAAAAACACACTCTCACCCTGACAGATCCGGTCAGTGGCAAGACGCTGGAACTCCCCGTGCTGACGGGGACAGAAGGTCCACCTGTCATCCCCATCGGCAATCTCTACCGTGAACTGGGTTACTTCACCTTTGATCCCGGTTTTCTGGCTACTGCCAGCTGCCGTAGTGCGGTGACCTTTATCGACGGTGAGCAGGGGGTGTTGCTCTATCGCGGTTACCCCATCGAACAGCTGGCGGAGCGCAGCACCTTTCTCGAAGTTGCTTATCTGCTGATGTATGGCGAGCTGCCATCGGCACAACAACACGATGATTTTGCCGGCATGATTTCCCATCACACAATAATCAACGAAAGCCTGAAGCGCTTCTACGATGGCTTTTACCATGATGCTCACCCCATGGCGATCATGGTCGGGGTGGTGGGCTCGCTATCGGCCTTCTATCATGATTCCACCGATATCCACGATCCCCGCCACCGCGAGATTGCCGCCCACCGCATGATCGCCAAGATGCCCACCATCGCGGCGGCCTGTTACAAGCACTCCGTTGGTGAGCCGCTGGTCTACCCCAAAAACGATCTCAGTTATGCCGGCAATCTGCTGCATATGATGTTTTCCGTACCCAGCGAGGAGTACCCGATCGACCCGGTGGCGGAGCAGGCCCTGGATCTTATTTTTATGTTGCATGCCGATCATGAGCAAAACGCCAGTACCTCCACCGTGCGTCTGGCGGGCAGTTCCGGCGCCAACCCTTTTGCCTGCATCGCTTCCGGCATTGCAGCGCTATGGGGTCCGGCCCATGGGGGTGCCAATGAAGCCGCATTGAATATGTTGGAGGAAATTGGCGATGCGAAAAACGTGCCTAGCTATATCGCCAGGGCCAAGGATAAAAATGACCCTTTCCGTCTGATGGGTTTCGGTCATCGCGTCTATAAAAATCATGATCCGCGGGCGCGGGTCATACGGGCGGCCTGTCATGAGGTATTAGCGAAACTGGGTGACCCCAATGAACCACTGTTCGAGTTGGCACTGGTGCTTGAAGAGGCGGCGCTCAAGGATGACTATTTTATCGAGCGTAAGCTCTATCCCAACGTCGATTTTTACTCGGGCCTTATCTACAAGGCGCTGGGCATTCCCACCAATATGTTCACGGTGATGTTTGCCATCGCCCGCACGGCTGGCTGGGTCGCGCAGTGGATGGAGATGATTGCCGAACCGCAGCAGCGCATTGGTCGGCCTCGACAGCTGTATGTCGGACCGGCGCGCCGGGACTACCCACCAACGGCTGAATGAGGAATAAATTTTGGCGTGGTTAGCGGACTACTGGTTCTTGATATTGCTGCTTTTGGCCTGTGTCGGTATGCACTTTCTGCATGGCGGGCATGGCAAATCAGGCGATAAAAACGATAAACACCGGCGCTGAATGTGGGATAAAGCCGGGTAGCCTGGGTTGAGGGTGGCTGTGACGCGAGACGGACAATCAGGGATAAATTAAATGACAAAAAATAATATGCCCCCCGAAGCCCCCGTGGAGATTGCCGGTGCTGGTCCGGCCGGTTTGGCAGCAGCAATCACCCTGGCCCGCGCGGGTCGCAAGGTGATCGTGTATGAAACAAACAAAGAGGTAGGCCATCGTTTTGGCGGCGATTTTCAGGGGCTGGAGAACTGGACCACTAAAGAGGATGTATTGATGACGTTGCAGGCATTGGGATTGGCGACGGATTTTAATGCCATGTCTTGCCGCAACGGCACTGTCTTCAATTCCGCGGGTAAACGTTATGAGATCGAAAGCGACGAACCACTCTTTTATCTGATTGAACGAGGCCCCGCTCCTGAAACACTCGACAGCGCCCTGCTTAGGCAGGCTCAATCCCTCGGTGTGGAGGTGCACTTCAACAGTCGTCTACGCCATATGGCGGGTGATGGAATCCTTGCCGCCGGGCCGCGAGCTGCCGATGCCATTGCAGTGGGTTACCACTTTGAGAGTGATATGACGGATGGCTACTGGGCGATCTGTGACAATGAGCTGGCCCCTCAGGGCTATGCCTATCTCTTGGTGATGAACGGCAGGGGTACGGTCAAGAGCTGTATGTTTTCCGGGTTTAAACAGGAGAAACTTTATGTGCAGCGAACAGTGGAGGCATTTCAGCGACTCGTTGGCCTGGAGATGAAAAACCCTCAGCTTCATGGTGGCAGCGGCAATTTTCGTATCCCGAAAAGCGCCTACAGCGGCCCGCATCCTCTGGTGGGAGAGCAGGCTGGCTTTCAGGATACGCTGTGGGGATTCGGCATGCGTCTGGCGATCTCGTCCGGTGTCCTGGCGGCACAGAGTCTGTTGAACGGTGAAAACTACGACAGACTCTGGCAGCGGGAGTTGAAGCCTCAGATGGAGACCTCCGTCGTCAATCGTGCGCTCTATAGCCTGGTGGGCAACAGCGGTTATCGCTGGTTTTTACGGCAGGTCGCCAAACCGGGTCTACGCGAATTACTGCGGCGGCAATATCAGCCATCGTTGATGAAACAACTATTGCGTCCCTGGGCCAAACGGCGTTATCAGAGTCGGCGTAAGGATCTTACTTGCGACCATCTCGATTGCCACTGTATCTGGTGCCGGGGGGAATGTTGTGTTCATGATTAACCAGAAGGAACCTATAAAAGGGAATAAGACAGGCTGGATATGGCCGGGTTTCGTGGGCTCGGAGCGAAAGTGGCAACTTGTCGCTGTCATGTTGTTAGTTATCAGCGTTCCGCTCTATACCGATGAGCCGTTGTCGATAGTGGTCGCGGTGGTGGAGGCGAACTCCAATTTAGCGGTGACCAGCGCCCGGGCCGACAATGCCTCGGCTCGGGTGCTGGAGGTTGTTGAAAGCAACCAGACGCCGATGCAGCAGTTTATCGAAGTGACTGAGAGTAAATACAGTATTGGCAAAGGCTTGCAGCAGGATGCGCTGTTGGCGCAGCTGGAACTTTCCAATGCCAAAGTGATTATGGATGCGGCCAGTCTTGAGATGAAAGGGGGCGGCATTGTGGCAAGATTGCCGGTGGATAAACCCTACCGGATCCGAACCAAAACTGAGGTCAGTGACAAGGGTTGATTAACTCATATTGCATTTACTAGTAAGTACACTGATTAGCATGAATAGTCCGCAGGGTGAAAAAGAGTGAAGCTGTTTTCCAAAAAACGACGAGTAATCATACTCCACACATTGGTTGGAGCCTTGATCGGTATGCTCTTGTTGCACCCGGTAACCAAAATTGTTTATTGGTTTGAATTCGGTCATGAGCTTGGTGTTGAAGGTGAAAGTCTGTGGAGTTTTCTTCTCAGCCGGTTTGAATCGACCTTTGTTCTCGAGATGGTACCGATGAGTTTGATCTTTGCTCTTATCGGCGGCAGCATCGGTTTGGCATTTGCCATCTACCATCTGGCGCTTGTCAGGCAGCAGCGGACGGTGCACTACCTGGAGAAGGAGCTGGCTGAGGATCTTCCTGCTCTGATAAAAGGTGGTGAGGGTGAGCATCTGGAATTCAAGTCATCAGTACGATGGGATTTTCGCCAGGGAAAAATCAATAAAGCACTCGAAACGGTTATTGCAAAAACACTGGTTGGCTTTATGAATCATCGAGGCGGCAGCCTACTGATTGGTGTGGCCGATGATGGCGAGGTTGTCGGTCTGGAGCATGATTATAAAACGCTAAAAAACAAGGGCAGGGATGGCTTCGAGCTCTGCATCACGGATATTGTAACAAGCCGGATAGGTGCGGATACGTGCTCTTTTATCCATTGTGTGTTTTATGAAATAGGGGGTAGGGATGTCTGTCGAATCATCGTGGAGTCAGTCGTTGAACCTGTTTACTTGATGGATGGAAATACATCCAAATATTTTTTGCGTACCGGAAATGGCACGCGTGAACTTGATGCGCGTGAAGCGATGGCACATGTTACGCGCCAATGATGTGATTTTCAGGGTTGTCTGTGGTTGTTCTCGGGAGAGAGCTAAGGATCGAGAACGATGTTAAGGCTTGGCATTGCATGGCGAAACGAGGTGCTGATGAAAACCGACCATGAAAATCCCGTGCAAAAAGAGTATGCCCACTTGGCGCAGAAATATGATGATAAATGGAGTTTTTACGTTGAGGCAACGCTTCAGGAAACACTGAGAAGAATTGAACTCCATTCGGGAGAGCATTTGCTTGATATTGGTTGTGGAACAGGTGCTTTACTGGCAGCGATAGAAAAGAGATATCCTGATATTGTTTTGGCAGGTATTGATCCTACCCAGGAGATGCTCAATATCGCCGACCAGAGATTGTCAAAAAAGGTTCATATAGAGCTAAGCTGGGCAGAAAGACTTCCATTTAAAGATGAGATGTTTGATGTCATCGTTTTTTGCAGCATGTTTCACTATATTCGCGAACCGATTGTTGTCCTTAAAGAGGGTATACGTGTCCTGAAACCAACAGGAAGAGTGGTGATCACCGATTGGTGTGATGATTATATTACCTGTCAAATATGCGACCTGTTTCTTCGGTCTTTTAATAAAGCACATTTCAAAACATATAGAAAAGAAGAGTGTTATGAGCTTCTTCTTTCAGCAGGGTTTGATGATATAAAGATCGATAGCTATAAGGTCAATTGGTTTTGGGGAATGATGACAGCAACAGCGTGCAAGAAAGCAATCGTAGCGAGGTGAACTGCTATGGTCCGTGATCCCGTCTGCTTAATGGAACTTGATCTGCGCAACGCGAAAGCCGTGGTTGAATACAAGGGCCGCAGCTACCATTTTTATTCAACGCAGTGTAAAGAGAAATTCCTGACACGGCCGGAAGCGTTTATCGACAAGGCGCCGGGGATGCGTCTCACTGTCGGTGTAATGGGTTCGGCGGATAATGAACAGGCGCAACAGACGGGGGAGATCGCTTATGCATTGGGACGGGCGATCGCCAAACGGGGATATGCGTTGATTACTGGTGCTTGCCCCGGTTTGCCTTATGAGTGTGCTCGCGGTGCGACGAATGTTGGTGGCCTCTCCATTGGTATCTCCCCGGCATTGAGCCTGGATGAGCATGCGCATAAATATCACTCACCGTCAGACAATTCCGACGTGAATATCTACACTGCCAGCGGCTTGATGGGACGAGAGGTGACCAACATTTGCTCCAGCGATATGGCGATTATTCTCGGTAGACGTTCCAGCACGCTGGGAGAGTTTGCCATCGCCTATGATGAGGGCAAGCTGATCGGCGTGCTGGAGGGCAGTGGTGGTATTACTGCAAAGATTCCCGATATCGTCGCCAGTTCCGAAGACAAGGATACCGGCGCACGGCTGATTTATGATGCCGATCCGCAGCGCTTGATAGCGACGCTGTCCGAGACCTATGTCACCGCCCACTACAGACACCCCTCCTGTTTTTGCAACGCATCTTTATCTGCAGGCTGATTTATGGCAAAGACAATGAAGGTGGGTGTGGTGTTGAGTTCCGGTGGTGGGCGCGGGGTGTATGCCCATACCGGGTTTTTACTTGCATTGGAGCAGCTGGGTGTCGAGATCGGCGCCATTGCCGGATGCAGCGCTGGCGCCTTGGTGGGCGGGGTTTATGCCAGTGGTACCGACCTGCACCAATGGGCGGCGCGCATTGCCAATGTAGAAACACGCGAGTATTGGAGCCCCGATTCACGGTCGCGTTTTATCTGGCAGATGGCGGTGCGCAAGGGGCGTGGTTATACCGGTATTTCAGAGACTAAAGCGGCCATTGAGTTTATCCGTAACAACCTCATCGCGCAGACCTTCGAGACCTGCCCCATCCCTTTTTACTCTCTTGCCACCAACCTGACGCAGGGCAGTAAAACTCTCTTCTCGTCAGGCGATCTGGCCCCGCGCATCATGGCCAGCGCCGCCATGCCGGTGTTGTACCGGCCAGTGGAGATTGATGGCGAACTCTACAGTGACGGTGCAACCATTGAACTGGCTTCTACTGAGGCGATCTGTTGCCGGCACAAACTCGATGCGTTGATCGTTCACCACGTATCGGTTTGCCGTGAAGGCCCGGAAGGGCTGGCCCATGCGCTGCAGCAACCGTGGTCATTAGTGGAAATTCTCTATCTGTTGCTCTATCGCAAGCGCCCCTGGTATCTGAGCGATCAGGCGCTTGCCTTCCGCCACTGTCGCTGTGGTTGTGGTGCTCCTGTTGTGGTGGTTGAGCCCGATCTGCCTGAAATCACTTGGCCGCTTAGCAAGGGTGGGGCAGAGGCGCAGCTGGCTGCCAAACAGCAGGCTGAAGCGCTACTGGGACCATATCTACCCATCACGGGCAGCATTTCCCATAAATTGCGCAGCCTGTTTACCCCATGGCGGCATTGTGACCCTTAGGAGCTTGTACAACATGACGAAAACTGTTTTTTTTGTGTTTCTGTTGGCTGCCAGTGTGATGTTGCTGGGTTGTGATGTGCCGGACTCGGAGCAGGTGCAGCAGCGGCAACACCTGCCAGATGCTGGTTTTGTCGCCGATCCGCAGCGTGGTGATGCGCTGTTTCATGCTCATTGTGCGCGCTGCCACGGTGAGAAAGGAATCGGCACCGACCAGGGGCCAGCTTTGCTGCACCAAGTCTACCGTCCTAGCCACCATGCCGATCTGACATTTCACTGGGCGGTAAAAGACGGTGTGAAGCAGCACCACTGGCACTTTGGTGATATGCCGCCGATTGCCGATGTTTCACCTCAACAGGCCGGGCATATCATTGCCTACGTGCGCCGTGAGCAGCGTAAGGCGGGTATTCGTTAAATGGATGAGATGGAAAAAAGGATTCAGCACCTGATGGATGAAAGAGGGAGCAGTGTCATGCTCTCCGACTGGGTGCTGCATGGTCTGGAATTTATGGCCACCTCTTTTGTTTTCATCATCGGTATTACCGTGCTTGTCGTTATTATTTTGTTTGTCATCGATATTACCCAGACCCGTAATGCCATTCGGCGTAACTTTCCGGTGCTGGGGCGCTTCCGCTATCTGTTCGGTCGACTTGGGGAATTTTTCCGGCAATATTTTTTTGCCATGGATCGCGAAGAAATGCCCTTCAACCGGGCCGAACGGGAGTGGGTCGAACGTGCTGCCAGGGGCATTGAAAGTACTGTTGCCTTCGGTTCGACCAAAAACCTGAATGTCGAGGGGACCCCGATCTTTCTGAGCTGTCCTTTTCCCACTCTGACGGAGGACGCTGGTGGGAGGGTGCCTCTGGAAATCGGTCCTTACTGCCGCCACCCCTACTTGGCGTCTTCAATCTTTAATATATCGGGAATGAGCTTTGGTGCGATCTCTGCGCCGGCAGTACGAGCGCTCACCCTTGGTGCAAAAATGGCGGGGTGTTGGTTGAACACCGGCGAGGGCGGCCTTTCTCCCTATCATCTGGAAGGAGGCTGTGACTTGGTTTTTCAGATCGGTACTGCCAAGTACGGCGTGCGCAATCAGGATGGAAGCCTGAGTGATGAAAAACTGCGCAGTATCGCTTTACGACCGGAAGTAAAATTGTTTGAGATCAAGCTCAGCCAGGGCGCCAAACCGGGCAAAGGTGGGATTCTGCCCGGCGCCAAGGTCACCCGTGAAGTGGCGGAGGTGCGTGGTATCAAAATGGGTGAGGACTCCATCTCACCCAACTGCCATCCAGAGATAGACTCTGTTGAGACGTTACTCGGTGTAATCGCACATATTAGGACAGTTACCGGTAAACCGGTGGGCATCAAGACAGTGATCGGCAGCCGTGAGTGGCTAGATCGACTGTGCGAAGACATTGTTGCGCGAGGGTTGGAAAGTGCGCCTGATTTTATAACTGTGGATGGAGGGGATGGGGGCAGCGGTGCTGCGCCTATGGCGTTGATGGACAATGTCGGTCTGCCATTGCGAGAAGCGCTGCCGATGGTGGCTGATATCCTGGTTAAATACCAGCTCAAGCAGCGGGTACGCCTGATTGCCTCGGGAAAACTGATTACCCCTGCCAATGTTGCCTGGGCTCTGTGTGCCGGGGCGGATTTTGTCAATGCTTCGCGTGGTTTTATGTTTGCGCTGGGCTGTATTCAGGCACTCAAGTGCAACAGAAATATCTGTCCGACGGGGGTCACCACCCATAACCCCCGGTTGCAGGCTGGCCTTGATCCACAAGTTAAATCAGTTCGGGTGGCCAGTTATTGCCAGAGCATTGTGCACGAGGTGGAGATGATAGCCCACTCCTGCGGTACATCGGAGCCACGCGCCCTGCGTCGTCACCATGTACGGATTGTGGGCGGTGATGGTCTGTCACGGTCAATGGATGAGCTGTATCCACCTGCTGAGTGCCCGGACGAGGGTGGCAAAGATGGATTCTGACCCACTATCTCTGGTTGTTCCTGGCCGGGTGTGTTTCTCATTCCCCAGTGAATATTTGATGGGACCCGTGATTTCTTTCTTTACCTGCTCATCATTCTGCTGGCGGCACGGGTGTTTGCGGAGCTGGCGACACGCTTGCAGGCATCTTCAGTGATCGGTGAGCTGTTCGCTGGCGTGGTGCTGGGGCCAAGCCTATTCGGCTGGATAGAGCCGATTGAGGTCGTCCGGTTAATGGCGGAGATCGGCATTTTATAACCTTTTGAGCAAAAAGATTCCTAAATTGGTGGGCACCAATGAGTATCATCACTCTTTACACCGGCATCATTACAAAGCGCTCCTTGCACTATTCGTAGTTGTCGTTGAGAACTGAAAACCTCAAGGTTGAAAAATAACTGTTTAGAGGAAGTCTTATATGGAAGATCATTCGCAGCATAACAAATCATCACAATATCAAACCAATAGCCTGACATTAGTGGGTGCTGTATCAATGGGCACTGGAGTAATGATCGGCGCGGGCATCCTTGCTTTGACAGGACAGATTGCTGAGCTTGCTGGATCACTATTTCCTCTCGCTTTTCTTGCGGCGGCAGTGGTGACTGCATTTAGCGCATATTCTTATGTGAAACTATCCAATGCCTATCCTTCTGCCGGTGGCATTGCTATGTTTCTGAAGAAAGCCTATGGAAAGGGGGTGATGACGGCTGCTGGCGCACTGCTCATGTATTTTTCGATGGTTATTAACCAGAGTCTGGTCGCAAAAACTTTCGGTACATATAGCGTACAACTATTCGATATAGATTCTGGCAGCTGGATAGTGTCTGCGTTGGCAGTTGGACTGCTCATTTTCGCCTTTCTACTCAATATCTCCGGTAACCGTGCGATTGGCCTTTTTTCCCTGTTGATGGCCTTTATAAAAATTGGCGGCATTGTCGTGTTTGCCGTTGGTGGTTTGTGGATCGCCGATTTTTCGTTTGACAGTAGCTCGGCCAGTGTTGTGGATACATCTGCAACAGGCTTCATAGCGGCGATGGCCCTGGCGATTCTGGCTTATAAGGGATTTACCACTATCACAAATAGTGGCTCAGAAATTGTTGATCCACATCGCAATGTTGGGCGTGCCATAATAATTTCAATTGTGATCTGTGTGGTGATTTATATCCTGGTCGCACTGGCTGTAGCGGGCAATCTCAGTTTGCCGGAAATCATCGCGGCAAAAGATTTTGCCCTTGCAGAGGCGGCGCGTCCGGCGCTTGGTGATTATGGGCTATGGTTCACCGTTGCGTTAGCGATTGTCGCCACGGTTTCAGGCGTTATTGCCAGTATATTTGCCGTATCACGTATGCTCGCCATGTTGACCGACATGAAGCTGGTTCCGCACCGTCACTTTGGCATGCCGGGTAGCATTCAAAATCATACGTTGGTTTATACCATTGTAATAGCAATATTTTTGACCCTGTTTTTTGACTTGAGCCGCATTGCCTCGCTGGGGGCTATTTTCTATTTATTGATGGATATTGCGGTGCATTGGGGTGTGTTGCGCCACCTCCGCAAGAAAATTAAGGCTAATGCGGCTATTCTGATTACGGCAATTGCCTTTGATGTCGTCGTGCTTGGTGCTTTTTTAGTCGTGAAGGCATCCACCGATACGATGGTTATCTACGCAGCATTGGTAGGGATTCTGACGGTTTTTATCGGTGAGAGATTATTTTTACGTCAATCTTAATATCATAGGCACACATAAATGATCAGGCGGTACAGCTGTGAATTGGTCAGCTACCAGAAGGCGTTATAGGAAGCATGCCCATGGCATTACATGCGTTACGGTGGGAAGTTCTGCGCAAAGGGTAATGCAAGGGGGAAGAGATGTTCAAGTTGATATACCGCCAATTAGCCTATGAGCCATTTCGCACACTTTTAACGGGGGGTGCAATCGCCAGTGCGCTGGCGGTCATCCTATTGTTGGAAGGATTCCAGTCCGGTCTGCTTATTCAGCTGAAAAATGTGGCGCTCAACCGGGGCGCCGATTTGATTGTGGCACAGGCCGGGGTTTCCAATTTTGTCGCCAGCCGCTCACTATTGCCTCAAATTAGCCGACAGCAAATTGAAGCCGTAGACGGCGTTGTAGTGGCACATCCAATCACTATGGTGCCGGTCATTTATGAAAAGCCGGGTTATCGTAAAAGCCCAATATTTTTTGTGGTCTACGATATTGGTGGTGGACCGTCGAAGCTAAAAACCGGTAGGGAGGCAAAAGAAGCACGGGATATCGTGATTGATGAGTCGCTGGCGGTGTTGTACGATTTGAATGTCGGCGATCCTTTCATCGTGGCCGATTTTAAATTCCATATCTCTGGTATTGCCGAGCAGGCATCGGCGCTGTTTACTGCATTTTCGTTCATCAATTACGATGACATGATTGACTTCTTTTTCGATTCTGATCTGGTTGGAGATATTAGCAATCTTCCCTTGTTGAGTTTTCTGTTGATTGAACTGCAGCCGGGCGCCGATAGAAATGCTGTTGCCGCCGCAATAGAAGCAGTGGAGCCCGATGCTGATGTCTTTACTCCAGAGCAGTTGGCACGTAATGATATGGCGATGGGGCGCACACTGTTTGGGCCGGTCATGGGTGTGTTGATCGGCGCTGGTTATATCATCGCCTTGTTGGTCGTTGGCATGATCATGTTTGCGGCGGTACATGCGCGGTTACGTAGCTTCGGGGTGATGAAGGCCTTGGGGTTTCCCAACCGTTCTTTAATAAAAGAGATGGTGCTGGAGTCACTGGTGATGGTACTGCTGGCCTTTCCTGTGGCGCTGTTGTTGGCGCAAGGAGGCGCCTGGTTTATCGAGACTCGTGTACCGCTATACTTGGTTCCGGTGCTGGAAACGATACCATTGTTACGCACCTTTTTTGCTGCATTGATGTTAGGCGTAATTGGAGCTTATCTGCCTTATCGTCTCATCGCCAAGCTTGATCCCGCGATTGTATTCAGGAGTTAGTGTGTTTTATTGGGGTCTGAAAACTCTCTTTGCCGAACCGATGCGACTCATGGTCAGCGCCTTGGCCGTGGCGGTTTCATTCATCCTGGTGATCTTTTTCAGTGCGGTATTTGAAGGTGAATCCGAGCAAATGGTTGCCTATCTGGAGAAAATGGATGCCGACGTATGGGTGATGCAAAAGGGTGTTTCCAATATGCACATGGCCAGCTCCATGGTGTGGGACTGGAAGGCAGACAAGATTGCAGAAATGCCGGAAGTGAGGAAGGTTGCGGCGATTCTTTATTTCAACGGTGCAGTAAAGATCGGTGGCAAGGATTGGTTTTCTTACGTCATTGGGATTACGCCTGATCAGAGCCACACCGGGCCTTGGGCAATGGCACAGGGCAACGCCATGCCTGGCCCCGGTGAGGTGGTGATCCCGGAGGTCACGTCAAAACTCACCGGCGTGCAGATTGGCGATGAGATTAGCCTGGTCGACCGGTCTTTAAAAGTTGTGGGCTTGTCTAAGGGAACCTTTTCCATGGCCAGTTCGATTGTCTTTGTCTCCCGGGAGGATCTGGGTGATTTGTTGGAAGGCAGAGACCAGTACAGTTATATCATGGTTTATGCCAGACCGGGGATTGATGCACGAGCGCTGATTGCGCGTATCAAGGATGAGGTCGACAAGGTCAATGCACTCACCAGTGAGGCATTTATCAACAGTGACCGGCAACTGGCGTTGCAGATGGGTGCCGAGATTATTCGCATGATGACCCTGCTGGGAACACTGCTGGCGACCCTGATTGTTGCCTTTACCGCCTATTCTTTAATCGCAAGGAAAAAACGGGAGTTGGCGATTGCCAAGGCGGTTGGTTTCAGTAATGGCCAGATTTATCTTGCGGCGCTGTGCCAAAGTCTGGTGATTACTGTGTTGGGATTATTATTCGCAGTGCTTATTTCATTCACGCTTCTAGCATGGTTGCCGACGGTCGTACCGCAGATCAATATAGCGGTACGCCTGCATCAGTTCACGCCCCTTGCGCTGGCTATACTACCGGTGGCCATCCTGGCATCACTCAGCGCGGCTCGCACCGTGGCCAGGGTCGATCCCATGACGGCGTTTCATCGTTGAGGTTTGTCATAATGACAAAGACTATTCTACAAGCAAATAATATCAGCAAATATTTTGGCAGCGGTGTCTCTGAAGTACGTGCTGTCAACGGTGTAAATCTCAAGATTAAGCAGGGTGAGTTAGTGCTTATCATGGGGCCATCCGGTTCGGGAAAGACAACCCTGTTATCCATGCTTGGCGCCTTATTAAGTCCCACCTCGGGAGAGATTATCATTGATGGTACTGATATCAGTTCAGTGAAAGAGGCAGCGTTGGCTGCGCTACGGGCGCAAAAAATCGGTTTTGTGTTTCAGGCATTCAATCTATTAGAGGCCTTAACGGCGGAAGAAAATATTCTCTTCCCGGCGCAGCTCGGTACTGAGGGAACGCAAGGGGCCAAAAAGCGACTGGATGAATTGTTGACAAGGCTGGGTTTGACCGCCCGACGCAAGGCCTTACCTAATACACTTTCCGGGGGCGAAAAACAGCGTGTCGCCATCGCCCGCGCCTTGATCAACCGGCCACCTATTATTCTCGCCGATGAACCCACCGGCAATCTCGATTCCCATAAGGGGCAGGAAGTGATGATGATTCTACACGACATCGCCCGTGATGATGGTTGTGCGGTATTGATGGTGACCCATGATCCTCGCGTCGAAGAGATCGCAGACCGGATCCTGTGGCTGGAAGATGGTGCATTACGCGACCGGAAATCTGAACAGCACTCATGGGTCATTGATCCCGTCTGTGGTATGCGGGTGGATGAGTGGACTGCCTCGGCCATGACTGAATACAACGATAAAAAATTCGTGTTTTGTTCAAGCCGTTGTTTAAGTCGTTTTGAGGCGCAACCGGCGCATTATGTCAATGAAACAAGGCCCCAAACTCCGGGCTGAATACCACTGTTGTCAGCGCCAGAGAGGGTATGCCAAAGTGTTAGTTCTGTCCATGAGCGCCGCTAATCGGGATATCTCCGCACAGCTCGGGTCGGATTGCCCCATTGCCGCCATCAATCATGACGCACCCATGGATACGTCTATGGGTTTATTACCATTGGAAGGTTCAATATGAGTACGCACGAAACAAGTTCGTCTTGTCCGGATTGCTTGATTTGAATCATTGCCATAATTGCTAATAACTTTTGTGTTCTTGGTGTATCACGGAGTCCTGATGAGTAAACAGACTCTGAGCAATAACCCGGATGTTATTCTGGATGCCCATATGGCAAACCAGTCAGAGACTCCATAACCCTTTATATGAGGAAGCCGTTGTATGAGAAAAATTCCACCCAAAGCTTTGGCATTGCCTGATTCTTCACGACGTCGGTTCCTACAGGGGCTTGCCGCAGGTGGTGTATTGATGGGGTTGTCATCATGGGGCAGACCGGTCTGGGCCGGGCAGACGGCCGCCACGCAGACCGGCATGGCGCCAGTACTCAGTGGCACGGAGTTTGATCTCACTATCGCCGAAACCCCGGTCAACTTTACCGGCAGCCCGTGCATGGCGACGACGGTCAACGGCTCCCTGCCGTCGCCCATTCTGCGCTGGCGCGAGGGTGACACGGTAACCATACGTGTCACCAATCGGCTCAGTGTGTCGACCTCCATTCACTGGCACGGCATCCTTCTGCCCTATCAGATGGATGGTGTGCCCGGTGTCAGTTTCAACGGTATCGCGCCTGGCGAGACGTTTACTTACCGTTTCAAGGTTCAACAGGCCGGCACCTATTGGTATCACTCCCACAGCGGCTTTCAAGAACAGACCGGCATCTACGGTACGATTATTGTTGAGCCTCGAGGCGGCGAAACGATTCGTGCCGACCGTGACTACGTGGTGCAGTTGTCCGACTGGACCGACGAAGACCCCATGGACGTATTCACCAAACTGAAAAAACAGAGCGACTACTACAACTTTATCGAGCCGACGGCGCTGGACTTCTTCCGCGATGCCAGCGAGGAGGGCATGGGCAATGCCATCAGTAAGCGGCGCATGTGGAACAAGATGCGCATGACGCCTACGGATCTAGCGGATATTTCCGCCTACACCTACACCTATCTCATGAACGGCACCACCCCGGCCGGCAATTGGACCGGGTTGTTCAATCCGGGTGATCGCGTTCGCCTGCGTTTCATCAGCAGCGGGACGCAAAGTTATTTTGACGTGCGTATTCCGGGTCTGAAAATGACCGTAGTGCACGTCGACGGCCAGGACGTAGAGCCGGTGACTGTAGATGAATTCCGCTGCGGTCCGGGCGAAACCTACGACGTACTGGTTACACCCGAGGATGAGGCTTACACTATTTTTGCCCAGTCCATGGATCGTACCGGCTATGCACGCGGCACTCTGGCGACTCGCGCAGGTCTCAGTGCGCCGGTGCCGGAGCTGGATACGCCCCAGTGGCTGAGCATGGCCGATATGATGGGCAGCATGGGCCAGACTGGCGGCATGGTGGGCGGGGCAATGGCCGGTATGAAGGGCATGGCCACAAACCCCGTGCATGTGCGTCACGCCAGTACTGAATACGGCCCCAGCGTCGATATGCGTGTGGATACGCCGCGTACTAATCTGGATGACCCCGGCGTCGGCCTGCGCGATAACGGCCGCCGGGTGCTGAGCTACGCCGATATCCACAGTCTTCGTCAGCCCGATGATCGGCGTGATCCTGGACGTGATATCGAGCTGCATCTAACGGGAAATATGGAGCGATACACCTGGTCGCTGGATGGTCTTGAGTTCGGCAAGTCCACGCCGATACATTTCCGCTATGGCGAACGCCTGCGCGTGATCCTGCACAACGACACTATGATGACGCATCCTATGCACCTGCATGGCATGTGGAGTGATGTGGAAACGCCCACGGGGGAATTTCTCGCTCGCCGGCATACCGTCAGCGTGCAACCGGCACAGCGGGTCACGTTCCGTGTCAGTGCCGACGCCTTGGGCAACTGGGCCTGGCACTGTCATCTGCTCTACCATATGGATGCGGGCATGTTCCGCCAGGTGGTGGTGGCATGAATACGCTAATGGCAGGAAAAAATGTGTCAAAAATAAGCAGATCATGGGTTTCGCTGATTGTGGTTATGTTGGGCCTCAGCGCTCAGCCAGTCTTGGCCGAAGGTGAGGCTATGTCAGGCATGAATCACGGCTCGATGACAGCATCGGACAACGACAGTGGCATGGACATGGGCGGGGGAACGGGCGCCATGCAGGGTGGCTCGGCCCCGGCCGACGCCCGTGATCCTCACGCCTATTCGGATGGCTATGACTTTGGTGCCATTCCGCGTCCTCGCTTCGCCGATGAGCAGAACTTTGCGTCGTTGTGGATGGATCGTTTCGAGGCCGTACGCAGTGAAAATAATACCTCGGCGCTGTATGACCTACAGGCCTGGTTTGGGCGTGACTACGACCGGCTGGTGCTCAAGGCCGAGGGCAGCATTGACGACGGTAAGCTCGATGAGAGTAGCACCGAACTGCTGTGGGGCCATGCCGTGGCAACCTATTGGGATGCTCAGCTGGGCCTGCGTTACGACAGTGGCGAAGGCCCGAACCGCAGCTGGCTGGCCCTTGGCATGCAGGGACTGGCACCTTACTGGTTTGAGCTGGATATTACGGGTTATGTCGGTGAGCAGGGGCGCACGGCCCTGAGTCTGGAGGCCGAATACGAAATCCTCTTCACCCAGCGCCTGATTCTGCAACCGCGCCTCGAAGCGGATGTGTACGGAAAGGATGACGCCGAACGAGGTATCGGTTCCGGCTTGTCCGAGGTTTCGGCGGGTTTACGTTTGCGTTATGAAATCCGTCGTGAGATTGCGCCATACGTCGGTGTTGAATGGGCTGCTAAATACGGCGGCAGTGCAGACTATGCCCGTGCCGCCGGACTTGACAGCAGCGAGACGCGGGCCGTGGCCGGCGTGCGTTTTTGGTTCTGATAGCAGGAGGGTAATTCCATGCTCGCAACGGCACAGGGTGGGGTGGCGTTTGCTAACGGTGGCGTCAGGGGGCTGCCAAGAAAGGCGCCGCTAAAAATCGCCGGTGCCGGCCCGGCGGGCTTGGCGGCAGCGATCACCCTGGCCCGTGCCGGTTGCGCGGTGGAGATTCATGAGGCCCATGATCGCGTGGGTTTCCGTTTTGGTCATGACCTGCAGGGACTTGAGAACTGGAGCACGCGGGGCGATGTGCTGGATGCCTTACGTGCGCAGGGACTGTCCACCGATTTTGAAATGATGCCGGGGCATGATGGCTTTGTCTTTGATGCCTGGGGCAAACGCTATCGACTGCACAGTGAGCAGCCCTTCTTCTATCTGCTTGTGCGCGGTTCTGAGCCTGGCAGCCTCGACGATATCCTGCTGCAACAGGCCCGCTCACTGGGTGTTGATGTCCGTTTCAACAGCCGCCTCAAACAGCTGGACGGGGCGGGTATTCTGGCTGCCGGGCCGCAGAGTGCCGAGGTGATTGCCGTGGGCTATCATTTTCGTACCGATATGGACGACGGCTACTGGGTTATCTGCGATGACACCCTGGCGCCCAAGGGTTATGCCTATTTATTGGTTATGCACGGTCACGGCACGCTGAAGACCTGCATATTCCGTGGCTTCAACCGGCAGAAGGAATATCTGCAGCGTACCGTCGACACCTTTTATCGGCTTGTCGATCTGCACATGGAAAGTCCCGTCTTTCACGGCGGTGCCGGTCATTTCGGTCCACCTGGCCTGTGGTTGGCCGGGCAGCATCCGGTAACGGGTGAGCAGGCCGGCATTCAGGATTTCCTGTGGGGCTTCGGTATTCGTTCCGCCATCGATTCCGGTGTGCTGGCGGCGCAGTGTTTGCTCAACGGAGAAGACTACGCCGAACGCGCCAGGGCCATGTTCCTGCCGCGCATGCAGGCCTCGGCGGTGAACCGGCGACTGTTTTCGTTGCTCGGCAATCGGGGCTATCGCCATTATCTGCGCTATGCTGCGAGCAGGGCTGACACACGGGAATTTTTGCGCCGCCAGTACCAGCCGTCGCGACTCAAGCGGTTGCTTCGGCCCTGGTTGGCAGCCCGCGAAGACAACAGCGCAAACCCCTGTCTGTCACCCGATTGCACCTGCGTGTGGTGCCGGTGTGGTTAAACCTAGATTAATCAGTTGACCGCTTCGAGGTAAGTCTAAGTGTGTGGTAATCAACGAATTCATCTAAAAAGCCAGACCTCACCTGCTGAGTGAGGACGCTACGACCTGCCCAGCAGCTCTGAGTGCCCGCCTGACTATGCAAAAAAACTCGTTATGGAACAAAGCCATTAACTCATTTTTTTTGCCTGCATGGACGCAGGTAAGGGGCGTGAGCAGGAGCGGAAGCTTTGCTACGCCAGACGAACACTCAGAACCACTGGACAGGTCGTTCAACTGATTAATCTAGGTTAAAGTGGGGGATAGGAGGTCAATATGGAAACGGCAAAACAGGGTGATTTTTCGGTACACCGTTCTCTCGTCTTGCCCGGCATGAGCGATAGCAATGTGCAGCAGATCCAGGCCTGTCTGACTGAACTCCCTGGTATGCAGCAGGTGGTAATCGATGTTGGCCGGCGAAAGATTGCGCTGACCTATGATGCCTCACGTCTCGGTTTCTGGAGCATTGAGCAAGCACTGGCGGAGGCTGGCTGGCAGTCGGCGGATGACCGCTGGTCGCGCTTACGTTATGCCTGGTATCGCTACCTCGATGAGAATGCCCGTGCCAATGCCGAGGCAAAGGGGGCCTGCTGCAGCAATCCCAGTGATATCTATGCCAGACGCCATAAGTAAAACGGCCCCGTAGAGCGGCCATGGAATCCCATGTACGTCGGGAGCAGCGGAAAAAATGTTATTCGATGGCGCTGCCGACCTCCAGGGCTTCAAACCAGTCGAGGAAGCGCTTGACGTCATCGCCGCGGAAGATGCGGCCGTGCTGTGGTGCCATCATGTCGATATCCAGTTCACGCACTCGTTTTACCCAGTCGTTTTTGGCACGGTTGGAGGGCATCCAGCGCTGGTGGAACAGTTTCATTTTTTCGACATGTTCGTCGAAATCTTCCACGAACAGCGGCGCGCCGTCTGCCTCCAGTGCTGCACCCACGTCACCGCTCATGAGGATACGCGCCTCGGGGTCGTAGACATGGTAATTGCCCGAGGCATGCAGATAGTGGGCAGGGATGAAACGTACCTCCACTGATTCCAGCGCCAGGGTCTTACCCTCATCGGGAATACCGACGTATTCGATGTGGTTGAGGCCAAAGTGGCGCAGGAAACTTTCCCAAATCCACGGCGAATGGAGGCGGGCGGTGGGTAGGGTCTGATCCCACAGGCCCAGCGAGGAAATAATATCCGGATCCTGGTGTGAGGCGAAGATGTCGGTGATGGTATCGATGTCGCACAGACGCAGCACCGAGGCCAGCATGGCGGAAAAGATCTCGATGCCGCCCGGATCCATCAGCAGGGCACGCTGGCCATCGATGATCATGTACTGATTGGTGTCGATGATGCCGGCCAGCTTTTTCGGGTCGCGGCCAAAGCTGACCCAGCGGTGGCCTTTGTTGTATAGGTTTGTCGTCTTCATGAGGTGCCTGTTCGCAGTCTGTAATCCGGGGTATTTTTGCTGGAGCTATCCAGTGTGTCGAGTGACTCGATAAGTTTTCGACATTTGCTGATTTCGAGCTGGATGTCGCGTGCCGCCAGCTCCACGCTGTTGGCAATGGAGTCGAGATACTTTTGAAATTCGCCAGCGCGGGATGCCTCGGTACGCGAGTTGCTGACGATGATGGTTGAGCCACGCACCCGTTGATGAATCTCGTCCAGCTGTGCATTGAGCTGGATCATGATTTCAGCGGTCTCTGTGTGCATGGCGGCACGTTCCACATCGGCCTGGTGAATCAGCTGGTCGATGAAAGCGGCCTGTCCGGTATCAGCAAGTTGATCACGGGCCTCGGCAAAGCGACGCGCACCGTCCAGAGTGCGCAGGTCGTTTACCGCCGTACGCGAAACTGTCAGTGCCAGGTGATTGATCTTGGTCGCATAGTGAATGGTGTCATTGGCCATTTCGGCAATGAAATCCGTGATTGGCCGAAAACCCAGCGCCTTATCGCCTGCCCGCGCCGCCACGCCCTTGGCGTTGCTTGCACTCAGCGACATGAGCTTGGCCGTGCGCATCATGCGAAACAGATGCCCGGCCAGCATGGCGGCAATCACAAAGGCTGGGGGATGTTGTTCTTGTCTAGCCACGATAGGGTGAGTTCCTCAGCAGGTTTTCCCGTGTGGGGACTAGTTCGGCAGCCGGGCGGGGAAGTTTAGTGCCTTGGGAACAATTTTCTGCGCGTATTGCAGGAAATCATTTCGTGAAGGCACTCATCCCGTTCATCTGGGTCAGACCTTTGGCGAGGAAATCAGACAGGCTGCTCCCGCGGGTGCTCTTGACCATGTATCCGGTTGCCTGCGCCTGTCGTGGAGAGCTACCATCTCGTTGGTTGCGGACCGGTATCCGTTTCGCATGACTATTTTGATGTTAGAGAAAGCAGGGAGAGTATGATGAAGGGAATATTTTTCTACGGCGCACTGCTCGCAAGTGTCTTTTCTGCCTCCATCGGCAGCGCTGAAGAGCGGTTGTCTTTCGGCCTGGGCCTGGGCGCGCTGTATAACGGCCTCGGCGCCAATGTCGCTTTCATGGAAGGTGCCGACCTCAAGTATGTTTCGGTGGGTTGCATCTCCATCGCCCATTCCTCAAACAGGGGCGTATCGTCCAATTGTGGCCTTGGCGCCGGCTGGATGAGGTCGGATATCCTCTCCGACAACGGCCGGCATGGGCTGGGCATTCATGTCAGCGTCACCTATAACACCCATGATGAGCGCGATGACGTGGAAGTCTTTGTGGGTGTTCCCTATGCCTACTTCTTCAGTGGTATGACGGCGGCTGGTTGGCATGCCGGCTTGACGCCGATGGTGGGTCGGCGTGATGGTGATCTCAAGGGGGAGCTGTTGCTGAATCTGGGCTATCAGTTTTAGTCTGCGGTTTTATAAAAAATCAGTAACCCTTCAGTTTGCTACAGGGTTATGGAATTCACAGGGAAACTGCCTATCCATATTGTGCGCAAGGCGCACACTACTACCTGCCTGTAGTGTGCGCCATGCGCGCGAAGACGGCTGTGCTATAGGGGGGTGTGTTGGTTGTTAGTCGTCGATGCAACCCTGCGGTTTCGGCAGGCCGGCGATGCGGGAACCCTGGCGGGAAGGGCCGCCGGGGAACAGACGGTAGAGTGCATCGCGGTCGCTGACCTCTTTGCCCAGTTCTTCACGCATGTGTTTCATCAGTATTTTCACCATCGGCGTGATGCCGTACTGGAAATAGAATTTGCGCAGATAGTGCAGCACCACCCAATGTGCATCCGTCAGTTCGATGTCTTCTTTTTCGGCCAGCTGCTTGGCCAGTTCTTCATTCCATTCCTCGGGGTTGACCAGGTTGCCACTGGGGTAGACCTTGATCTGCCTGCCCTTGAACGCGAAGCTGTCACGGTAGTGTGGTGTGCTTGATGTTGTTTCGGTCTTCCTGACCTCGGCGCTTTGCTCCAGCTCCGAATCCAACATGGGAACCGGGATGCCGGCAATCTTGCTGCCCTGATACGGCACGCCGCCGGGGAACAGGGTGTTGATGGCTTCGTCGGTGGCGCGCTCGGGGCCGAATTTCCTGGCGATTTCGCGTTTCAGTAGTTTGAGGATGGGGGGGATATTGTAGGTGGCGTAATAGTCGCGCATCAGGTTGATGACATCCCAGTGGGCATCGGTCAGTGCCAGTCCTTCGTCCTGTGCGATGGCCTGGGCGAGGTCGGGGCTCCAGTCCGTGAGGTTGGCCAGGTGGCCGTTGGTGGTGAGGTTAAAATGGTTTCCATTGACGACTAGCTGGCTCATGGATTTTCTCTCCTGTATCGGGCAGCCCTTTTTTCGGACACGTCTCATTATAGGAGAAATTTCTGCCGGGTGGCGTGGTCTTTTTATTCCTGCGTGCTGTCTTCGTGACGGCTTGCCTGCAGCTGCCGCAGCATGGCGCGGGCGGCGTTTGAGAGGGTGCGATGGCGGTGGTGCACCACGCCCAGCTGGCGGATGAGGGGGATACCGGGGACATTGAGGGCTCGCAGGTCGTCGCCGAGCATGGTCTGCGGCAGCACGGACCAGCCCAGTCCTACGCTGACCAGCATCTTGATAGTCTCAAGATAATTGGTGGTCATGCTGATACGCAGACCGCCGACCTCGGGGCCGATGGCCTGTTCCAGCAGCTCGCGGGTATAGGTGCCATGGGCGGGAAGAATGGCGGCATGGGCCGATAGCTGCGACGGCTGGATGCACTGCTGGCCGGCAAGGGGGTGCTCCCTGCCCACTACGATTCGCAGGGGATCGGCCCAGATGCGTTCGCTGTCGAGATCGGCCAGCGGCGTCAGGGGCAGGGTAACGATACCCAGTTCCAGCTGACCCGTTTGCACCGCGCGACAGGCGGCCTCGGAATCCATGAAGCGCAGATCCAGTTCCACAGCGGGCCAGGTCTTGGTGTAGGCACGCAGCACAGGCGGCAGGCGGTGCAGGCCGATGTGGTGGCTGGTGCCGATGCTTAGCCGGCCAGCCACCTCACCGCTGAGGTTGGTGATCAGTCGCAGGCTGTCGTCGATCTGCCGAAGGATGTCGCGGGCGCGCGGTAGCAGCATGCACCCGGCCTCGGTGAGGCTGACGCGGCGGCCGAAACGGTCGAACAGGCGGATGCCCAGTTCGCCCTCCAGCGCCGAGATGCGCTTGCTCACTGCTGATTGGGTGAGATAGAGGCGCTCGGCGGCGAGGGAGAAGGATGCCAGCTCGGCGGCGGCGATGAAGGTCTTGAGGTTGGTGGTGTCCATGGCGTGAGCCTAGAATACTTGCCGGAATCATTCCAGTCAGGAATGGAATCTATGATAAAGATGAATTGTTGTAATTGTTGCCCTGGTCTACTATCGACCCATCGTCATGGCGAAGAGATGGCTATCGTAAGCGCATCGCCATGGCCGGCAAGCAAGAAACACCTGAATCGAGGACGGCGTGATGGCTGGCAAGACCCTGTACGACAAATTGTGGGAACAGCACGTAGTGCGCACCCAGGACGACGGCACCTGCCTTCTTTATATAGATCGGCAGTTGATCCATGAAGTGACTTCGCCACAGGCCTTCGAGGGGTTGCGCCTGGCCGGGCGCAAGCCGTGGCGGCCGATGGCCAATCTGGCCACGCCGGATCACAACGTGCCGACCACCGAGCGCAGCGGTGGGGTGGAGAGCATCAGTGACCCGGTGTCGCGCCTGCAAGTGGAGACGCTGGACCGCAACTGCGAGGAATTCGCCATCCCCGAATTCCACATCAACGACCCGCGCCAGGGCATCGTGCACGTGGTGGGGCCGGAGGAGGGTGCGACCCTGCCGGGCATGACCGTGGTTTGCGGTGATTCCCACACCTCGACCCATGGTGCCCTCGGTGCGTTGGCGCATGGCATCGGTACCTCCGAGGTGGAGCATGTGCTCGCCACCCAGTGCCTGTTGCAGAGCAAATCGAAGAACATGCGCGTGGTCATCGACGGCCGCGTCGGCCCGGGTGTGACGGCCAAGGATATCGTGCTCGCCATCATCGGTGAGATCGGCACCGCCGGCGGCACCGGTTATGCCATTGAGTTTGCCGGCCAGGCCATTCGTGACTTGTCCATCGAGGGCCGCATGACCGTGTGCAACATGGCCATCGAGGCGGGCGCCCGCGCCGGTACAGTGGCGGTGGACGGTAAAACCATCGACTATGTAAAGGGCCGTCCCTTCGCCCCCAATGGCCAACACTGGGAGCAGGCGGTGGCTGCGTGGCGCGAGTTGACGTCCGACAGCGATGCCGTGTTTGATCGCGAAGTCGTCATCGACGCTGCGACTATTCAGCCGCAAGTGACCTGGGGCACTTCACCGGAAATGGTGGTTCCCGTCGGCGGATGTGTGCCCGATCCGGCGCAGGAAAACGACCCCGTGAAGATCGAGGGCATGACCCGCGCGCTGGAATACATGGGCCTCGAGGCTGGTACGCCGATCACCGACATCCCCGTGGACAAGGTGTTCATCGGCTCCTGCACCAATGCACGCATCGAAGACATGCGTGCAGCCGCCGAGGTGGCCAAGGGCCGCAAGGTGGCGGACAACGTCAAACAGGCCCTGGTGGTGCCCGGTTCCGGGCTGGTCAAGCGACAGGCCGAGGAAGAGGGGCTGGACGCGATCTTTCGCGAGGCCGGCTTTGAATGGCGCGAGCCCGGCTGCTCCATGTGCCTGGCCATGAACGCCGACCGGCTGGAGCCGGGCGAGCGCTGTGCCTCCACCTCGAATCGCAACTTCGAAGGCCGCCAGGGGCCGGGCGGACGCACCCATCTGGTCAGCCCGGCTATGGCCGCGGCGGCGGCGGTGACGGGGCATTTCGTGGATATTCGGGAATTATGAAAATTAACCGCAAAGGGCGCAAAGAAACGCAAAGTAAAAGACTTTGTTTTTTTGTCCTTCGCGTTCCTTCGCGACCTTTGCGGTAAAAAAGATTTGGGAAATATCATGGAAAAATTCGAAAAGATCACCGGCATCGTGGCACCCATGGACCGCGCTAACGTGGACACCGATGCTATCATCCCCAAGCAGTTTTTGAAGTCCATCAAGCGTAGCGGCTTTGGCCCCAACCTGTTTGACGAGTGGCGCTACCTCGACCACGGCGAACCGGGCAAGGACAACAGCAACCGACCGCTGAATCCGGACTTCGTGCTTAACCAGCCGTGCTTCCAGGGTGCGAGTATTTTGCTGGCGCGCAAGAACTTTGGCTGCGGTTCCTCGCGTGAGCACGCGCCGTGGGCATTGCTCGACGATGGCTTTCGCGTCATCATCGCGCCGAGCTTTGCGGATATCTTCTTCAACAACTGTTTCAAGAACAGCATCCTGCCTATCGTCCTCGACGAGCAGACGGTGGACCGCCTGTTCCAGGAAGTAGAGGCCAGCGAAGGCCACCGCTTGAGTGTGGATCTGCAGGCGCAGACCATCACCACCCCGAGCGGCGAGGTGATCCCCTTCGAGGTGGACGAGTTCCGCAAATACTGCTTGCTCAACGGCCTCGACGACATCGGCCTGACCCTGCAGCATGTGGACGATATCCGCGCCTATGAAGAACGCCGCCAGCAGGAAGCGCCGTGGTTGTTT
>CAZTPE010000007.1:0-1437 GCA_964614545.1 uncultured Ectothiorhodospiraceae bacterium | reverse complement strand
CGCCCGGAGAAGGGCCTGCTGGGCCTGCGGGCAGAGCTGGAACTGTTTTCCAATCTGCGCCCGGCGATCCTCTACAAGCAGTTGGCCGATGCCTCCACGCTCAAGCCGGAAGTGGTGGCGGGGCTGGATATCATGATCGTGCGCGAACTTACCGGTGGCATCTATTTCGGTCAGCCACGTGGTGTGCGCACCTTGGAGAATGGCGAGCGTCAGGGCTTCAACACTTTGGTGTATTCGGAGTCCGAGATCGAACGCATCGGCCGCTCCGCCTTTGACATCGCCATGAAGCGCGGTAAGCGCATCTGCTCCGTGGACAAGGCCAACGTGCTGGAATGCACCGAGCTGTGGCGTGAGGTAATGGAACGCGTGGCCAAGGACTATCCCGAGGTGGAGCTGTCGCACATGTACGTGGACAATGCCGCCATGCAGCTGGTGCGCGCACCCAAGCAGTTCGACGTGATGGTCACCACCAACATGTTTGGTGACATCCTCTCCGACTGCGCCGCCATGCTCACCGGCTCCATCGGCATGTTGCCGTCGGCCTCGTTGAACGCCGATGGCAAGGGCATGTACGAGCCCATCCACGGCTCCGCGCCGGACATCGCCGGACAGAATGTCGCCAACCCGCTGGCGACCATTCTTTCCGTGGCCATGATGCTGCGTTATTCACTGGACGAGCCGGCCATGGCCGAGCGCATCGAGCAGGCGGTGGAAAATGTGCTGGACCAGGGCCTGCGCACGGCGGACATCTACAGCAACGGCATGCAGAAGGTCTCGACCTCCGAAATGGGCGACGCCGTGGTGGCGGCACTGTAAAAGACTTCAACGCAAAGGCGCGAAGACGCAGAGGACGCAAAGAAGACTTCTTGCAAAAACCTTTGCGCTCTTTGCGCCTTTGCGACTTTGCGTTGGATTTTCAAATAAGGGGATGATGATGAAACAGGTAGGCTTTGTCGGCTGGCGCGGCATGGTGGGTTCAGTGCTGATGCAGCGCTTGCGCGAGGAAAACGATTTCAATGATATCGATCCAGTATTCTTTTCCACCTCGCAGACGGGTCAGCCCGGCCCTGATGTGGGCAAGGACGTGCCGCCGTTGCAGGACGCCAAGGATATTGATGCCCTGAAGGCCATGGACGTCATCGTCACCTGCCAGGGCGGTGGCTACACCGAGGCCATCTATCCACAGTTACGCAGTGCGGGTTGGGACGGCTACTGGATCGATGCCGCCTCCACCCTGCGCATGAAGGACGACAGTATCATCGTGTTGGACCCGGTGAATCTCGATGTCATCAAGGCTGGCCTGGCCAGCGGCACCCGGACCTTCGTCGGCGGCAACTGCACCGTGAGTCTGATGCTGATGGCCATCGGTGGCCTGTTCCAGCAGGGCCTGGTGGAATGGATCTCACCCATGACCTATCAGGCGGCCTCCGGCGCCGG
>CAZTPE010000006.1:4588-30277 GCA_964614545.1 uncultured Ectothiorhodospiraceae bacterium | reverse complement strand
GCACTGCCTTCACACGGCAGGGGTCACTGGTTCGAACCCAGTATCGCCCACCAATAAAATCAAAGACTTATGCGACGAACCAGAAACCGCTGAAACGCCGTATAAGCACCATGTAAGCAAGCTCGAACGGATTAACCCAGGCACAAAAAAGCCCCGCTTGAGCGAGGCCGCATTTCCTGTCTTCATCCGCTGACTACTCACACCAGCACCCCCTCGGCCCGCCATCATAGGTCCGCCCATGCCCCGCCTCGATCAATGCTTCTACCAGGGCGGCGCTATGCGGCCACATGCTTGATCTTCTGGTACTCGGGGCCTCGCTCGTTCTCCAGCGTCCACAGGTCAACCGCCTGTTGCATCCCCAGCCAGCTCTCGGGAGTGGTGTTCAGCAGGCGGGCAAGGCGCATGGCCATATCCGCGGAAAGGGCCCGCTTCTCATGGATAAGGTCTGACACGGTGAGGCGCGAGACACCGAGGCGCCGGGCCAGCTCGGCTTGACTCATGCCTAGTTCGGGCAGGATGTCTTCGCGCAGGATCGCACCGGGGTGGGTAGGCGTGCGGGTTCTGGTAGTCATCAGTGGTAATCCTCCAAATTCAGGCCGTAGGCGTTGCCCTGCCGGAAGGCAAAGGTGATTCGCCAATTGCCTGAAACCGTCACGCTGTAGGTGCCTTTGCGCTTCCCAGTGAGTTCGGGAATCGGTAGCCGGGCAAGTTCATATCGGCCGCTTCTATCGAGGCCTCCTGGCGATCCGGCAGGCGGCCAATTCGCGCGGCGTGTTGTGCGGCGATGCCCCGCTTGCTCGCGGTCAGGAAAAAGCGCTCAAGGCCCTGGTGGGGGAACGTCTTTCACTATTGCCTGAATGTAATGCCGCTCATTACACTTCCCAAGGAAATTCCCGTCAAAGTATTACCCAGCCAAATTAGGGCCTTCTTGGTTTGGCGGACGCCCAATACGCCCACCAAGGATAATTTGTATTGCAACGGAGGCTGCAACAGTACGATTATCCGCGCCGATCTTGGGATACATTTGCTCAAGGTGTTTATTGACTGTTCTCGGGCTCATTTCAAGAATCTCAGCAATTTCCCGGTTGGTTTTTCCATGAGCCAACCAAAGCAAAACTTCTGCTTCACGGTAGGTTATGGCCAGACTTTCTTGCAGGATCGCTGGATCAATTTCAATATTGGGAGACTGAATCTTCAGCAGATACTCATCCTCCCCGGTTTGTTTGAAATAATAGACCGTCAGCACGGTATCCTGCTCGCGCAAAGGCAAGGCCAAATCATGTCCGGCCTGACCACTCGGCAACCAACGGCTGAATCTTTCGCCCAGATCCATTGAATCCACTTCCATTTGCATCTGATTCAATAAAGTCTGGGCCTCTGGTGTTGCCCACAAAATGTGCCCCCGGTTATCAATGCAAAATACGTACTGACGCAGTGAATCCAGCGCCTTCTGCGCCTCCATCAACATCCGCGTGCTCGTGGTGTGTTGACGAATGCGTACTAATAGCTCCTCAGGATGAATCGGCTTGACAATGTAATCATTCCCCCCGGCGTCGAAGGCTTTGACGATGTGCTCGACTTCACTGAGACCGGTCATGAAAATAATCGGAATCAGCGGTAAACGCTTTCGAATCTCAGTGGCACACTCAAAACCATCCATCACCGGCATGATGGCATCCATCAAAATAACATCAGGCATAATCTGTTCGAGGACTTTCATAGCCTGCTGGCCATTGAGTGCAATAAGTACTGCAATTCCAGCCTCATCCAGCGCGAGATTAACCATCTCCAGTGAGTCCGGTGAGTCATCCACAACCAGTACGATTGTCTTGTCCTTGAACCTCTGCATCAGAGTGCCTTACCTTTTGATTCATCCAGATTGTCAATAATTCGAGCAATACTATCGAGGTCACACTTGTCAGACAATTGCCTTACCTTATCCACCCAAACAGATTGCGGGTTTTGCGATTCGAGCAATTCAATACACTCCACCACTCCCTTTAAATAACCCATACCCGCAAAGCGTCTCAGCAAATCAAGAGTGTCCTGGTCTGACTGTAACTCTACATTATCGCTACTGACTTTTGGCGCTGCCTCTGAAACCGGTTCAGAGTAGCACCACTCCAAATCAAGACAACGCTGTAACTGTTCAAGCAGCTTTTCAACGCGGACCGGCTTGTTGATATAGGCCTCAAAATTCGCCTCCTTCTGTTGCAAGGTGGCATTCTCATACGGGTCGGCCGAAAGGAGGATAATAGGTCCGCTAAATCCACGCAGACGAAGTTCCGTCAATAATTGCCAGCCATTAATTTTAGGCATATTGATATCAAGCAAAAAAAGATCAATGGACTGGCGTTTTGCCTCCAATATTTTCAGTGTCTGGTCGGCCGATTCGGCCTGATGAACTACAAAACCCAGCGGCTGCAATAAATCAATGATCAAATTCCGATGGTTGCTTTCATCGTCCACAACCATGATGTGACGCGTCTGCCCCTTATAGCCGCGTATCTCAGCATGACTCTGATTGACCGTAAGCCGCTCATCCACACTCGGTAAAAAAAGACTGAGACAAAACTCGGTGCCATGATCAAGCTGGCTTTTTAATTCAAGATTGCCGCCCATCATTTCCACCAGCAGGCGGCTAATCGATAAACCCAGACCGGTCCCGGTGATCATTTGAGTCTGTTTATTATGCACTCGCTCAAAGGGTTCAAATATTCTTGACTGGTCATCTTCGGCAATACCGATGCCCGTATCTCTAACCATCATACGGGCAACCTGGTTGCGATAAGTGATGTGCAACTCAACTTTACCTTTAGGCGTAAACTTGATGGCGTTGGACAGAAGATTCAGCAATATTTGGCGTAGTCGCTTTTCATCAACAGAAGCAAACCGTGGCAGTTGCGCTTGACAAGTAATAGCAAAATCAATGCCCTTCTCTTTGGCAAGCGGTCGAAACATATCTTCAAGCTGCTGTATCAGCAAGCGCAAGTCTACCGTATCACGATGCAAATCAAGCTTGTGCGCTTCAATTTTTGATATTTCCAGAAGACCTTCGATCACATCCGACAAATGCTCACTACTACGCCTTATCACAGATGATATTTTTTGGCTTTTTGCATCCAGATTTGTGTCGGCTTCCATTAATTGCGCATAGCCAAAAATAGTGTTTAGTGGAGTTCTTAGCTCATGACTGACGCCTGAAAGATACCGAGACTTCGCCTGATTGGCTGCATTCGCGGCATCACGAGCCCGGGCCAGTTTGATCGCCGTCTGTTCGTGTGCTTCTGCCTCAGATATCAATAACTTTGCTTGAAGCTGCGTTTCACTGAGGGCAAAGTGGACGCTTTTTTGGGCCAGCACATAAAGCCAGACCAATACGCCGGTGACCAGCATCAAGAGAAAAAACACCTGCCACAATGCACCACTAATCAACATCAGGTCGGCCTGCGTTTTATCTTGCTGTGCATAAAACACCACGGCGAACAGGCCTGCGATAATACTGGCGGTTATGATGAACACAGCAAAAAAATGCCCGGTGACGGATTGTAGTCGCTGGTGAATAAATGCCGGCAGTACCCGGCTGAACAGTGCTGATGCCTGTGCCGACAGGTGAGCATCCGAGCGGCATTGATTACCACAACGGGAGTCCAGCGCGCAGCATAACGAGCAAATCGCGCCGCCATAGCTTGGACATTGACTCATATCTTCGTGATCGAAACTGTTTTCACAAACCTGGCAGCACTGTTGAGTTGTCTCCTGTGTCGATTCGGGCACGGAGTCTGCCTCTTTTTGACGACAAAGATAATACCGCCCCCGGGTGAGCCAGGCGATCAGTGGCACCGTGACAAAAGGAATCAACAAGGATATGAAGGCAGCCATGGCCTCCGCCACCTCACCAAAAAACCCCAGATTGGCCACAATACCCACGCAAGAGGCAATAATCATCGACACCACACCTACCGGGTTGATGTCGTATAGATGGCTGCGTCTGAACTCGATATGCGCGGGACTCAGGCCCAGCGGTTTGTTGATCACCAGATCCGCCACCACACAACCTATCCAGGCAACCACCAGACAGCCATAGGTAATCAAGATGCTTTCAAAGGCCTGATAAAGCCCTAACTCCATCAACATCAACGCAATTGTCACATTGAACACCAGCCATACCACACGCCCCGGATGACTGTGCGTCAGTCGTGAGAAAAAATTACCCCAGGCGATGGACCCGGCATAGGCATTGGTCACATTGATTTTCAGCTGTGAAATAACCACAAAAATACCCGCCAGCCATAGCGCCATGTCAGGGTTCACCGTGATGTAATTAAATGCCATGGCATACATATGTGCCGGATCATCGGCCAACGCGGGGGACAGGCCGTGATTCAGGGCGAGCACCGCAAGAAATGAGCCGACAAACAGTTTGATGACACCAAATACTACCCAACCCGGCCCGGCACCCACCACGGCCAGCCACCATTGGGCTTTATTCTGTTGATTTCGCACCGGCAAAAATCGCAAAAAATCGGCCTGCTCACCATTTTGGGCGATCAAGGGGAAAATCACCGCCGCCGCCGCACCGAAGAGCAGCAGTTCAAATCCCTGCTCTCCCCCGGCAGCAGAACCGCCAAAGGTGAGCCACTGCGAAAATGCTTCAGACTCGTGCATACCGATAAACACCAACGGCAGGATTTGTAAAAACAGCCACAGGGGTTGTGTCCAGGCCTGGAAACGGGAGATGCGCGTAATGCCGTGGGTCACCAATGGAATCACCACGACAGTACTGATTATATAGGCCAGAGACATCGGCATGCCCGTGGTCATGTTAATGGCCATCGACATGATGGCCGCCTCAATGGCAAAGAAGATAAAGGTAAATGAGGCGTAAACCAGCGATGAAATGGTGGAGCCGATATAGCCGAAACCGGCACCCCGGGTGAGAAGATCGATATCGATGCCGTCGCGTGCGGCATAATAGGCCAGCGGCAGTCCTGTGAGAAAAATAATGCCACCCACCACCAATATCGCCCACATGGCATTGGTAAAACCATAATTCAGGGTGATGGTGCCGCCAATGGCCTCCAGCGCCAGGAAAGAAATGATACCCAGTGCCGTATTGGCAACCCAGGCGGCGGACCATCTCCGCGCCCGTTTAGCAGTATAACGCAGGGCATAGTCTTCCAGCGTTTCATTGGCGACCCACTGGTTGTATTCACGCCGGATTCGCAGCGGATCTTTATTAGAGCTCATCGAGAATCTATTACACCTGTTATTGCACCACCACCACTGGCAGCCATACGTCGTCAGTCCACATTACCTGGCTCTGATGCACCGGGATAAACACTGGCACAAACAAGTCTACCGTGAGCCCGGCAATAAATGATATCCAGGTTATTCAGTGCGTTATCCTAAATACAATTTTCTCACCATACGTCAAATGACGTATGGCCCTGTGCCACATGACGAATTCTACCCTTATTCATACGTCTATAGACTCAAAGTACGAGAAAGTTACCTGAACACATTCGCCCATCTCATGTTTAGCGCTTTCCTCAGACGTTTGTTTTGACCTCTGACCGGCCATTGGCCATAGCCACAGGAAATGAGATATGCACAAGAAAAATAGAATTGGGAAATCGCTGCTTATTGGCAGCATACTTGCTGCAGGCAGCGCACCGGCCCTGGCCGGTGGAAAAATCGCCATTGATGATACCCGCTGGATCAGTATTGGTGCTGGCATTCGTACCTCTATTGCCTCGGTGAGTGATGCCGCACCCGATGGTAGCAGCAGTGCCAGCAATTTTAACCTGGAAAACATGCGCCTGTATGTCTCCGGCCAAGCCACTAAAGACTTCAAATTCTATTTTGGCACTGACAAGATATGGGGTGAATACGGCGTACTGGATGCCATCATCCAGTATGAACCCGGCAAGGCATTCAACGTATGGATGGGACGCATGCTGACCCCGGCCGATCGCATTGAAATGAATGGCCCATTCTATGGCCTGACCTGGGGGCAGTATACCGTTCCTCTTTATCCCTCAGACAACGACATCGGCAACGGCGCCAATGGCAAAGCCGGCACTTACGGCCGCGACGAAGGTATCACCGCCTGGGGCACCCTGGGGAAATTTCAGTATGCGGTAGGCATATTTGATGGCTATAGTGGTGCTGAAAACCAGAGTGACGCGCCCTTGTACGCGGCCCGTTTTGCGTACAACATCCTTGATCAGGAATCCAATCCAGGCTACTACACCAGCAGCACCTATTTTGGTAAAGGCGGCGACATCTTGACCCTGGCCTTTTCGATTCAGTCACAGGATGACGGATATGGCACGGTCACACAATCGGGCTCATTCACGGGCTATGCCATCGATGGTTTGTTTGAAAAACCATTGGGTGGTGGTGCAGCGGTCACCATCGAAGCGGAATACAAGTCCTTTGACGTCTCCACCAGTGCGGCATCTCCCGTCTTTGGGATGTTTGATGGTGATGCCTATTTTGCCAGCTTTGCCTATTTGCTCGGCGACACTGGCGGTGCAGGCATGTTCCAGCCCTATGTGCGTTACACCAGCAACGAGCCTACCGTCGGCGCAAGCAGTTCACTCACTGAAGTGGGTGTTAACTATGTGATCTCCGGCCATAACCTAAAATTAAACCTGAACCTGACCGATGGCGATGCCAATGCCAGCGGCGCCAAGGGTGACGACACCACGGCCGTTACCTTCGGCATGCAATTTCAGATATAAGCATCACACAGAACAGGAGAGTCAATCATGATAAAAACAAAGCTGAAAAAACTGGCATTAGCGACGACAATCACCACCCTATCCCTGGCCAGTGCGGGTCTGGCCTGGGCTGAAGACACCATCAAGGTCGGTGTTCTGCATTCATTGTCCGGCACCATGGCGATTTCAGAAACCACCCTGAAAGACACCATGCTGATGCTCATCGACGAGCAAAACAAAAAAGGCGGGCTGCTAGGAAAGAAGCTCGAAGCCGTCGTCGTTGACCCGGCTTCCAACTGGCCACTATTCGCAGAAAAGGCCCGTGAGCTGATTTCCAAAAACAAGACCGATGTCGTCTTTGGTTGCTGGACATCCGTTTCCCGCAAATCCGTACTGCCGGTATTCGAGGAACTCAACAGCATTCTGTTCTATCCCGTGCAATATGAAGGTGAGGAATCCTCGAAAAACGTGTTCTACACCGGCGCAGCACCGAACCAGCAAGCCGTACCTGCCGTTGACTACCTGATGAATGATATTGGCGTCAAACGTTGGGTACTGGCCGGCACTGATTATGTGTATCCACGCACCACCAATAAGATCCTTAAGGCCTATCTGATTGCAAAAGGCGTCAAGGAAAAAGACATCATGATCAACTACACACCGTTTGGTCATTCCGATTGGCAGTCCATCGTTTCCGATATCAAAAAATTCGGCAGCACCGGCAAGAAGACTGCGGTGGTATCCACGATCAATGGCGATGCCAATATTCCTTTCTATAAGGAACTGGGTAATCAAGGCATTTCTGCCGAGGACATTCCAGTGGTTGCCTTCTCGGTAGGTGAAGAAGAGCTTTCCGGCCTTGACACCAAGCCCCTGGTGGGGCATCTGGCCGCGTGGAATTACTTCATGAGCGTTGAATCTGATGAAAATGAAGAATTCATCAGCGCCTGGAAGACGTTCATCAAAGACAAAAAGCGTGTAACCAATGATCCTATGGAAGCACACTACATCGGCTTTAACATGTGGGTGAAGGCCGTTGAGAAAGCCGGCACCACGGACCCCAGCGCCGTTCAGGAAGCGCTGATCGGTGTCAGTGTGCCCAATCTGTCCGGAGGTTATTCGGCAATGATGCCCAATCACCACATCACCAAGCCGGTACTGATTGGTGAAATCCAGAAGGATGGTCAGTTTGACATCGTCTGGGAAACCTCAGGTCTAGTGGCAGGGGATGCCTGGTCCGACTATCTGCCGGGTTCCAGGGATCTTATTGCGGACTGGCGCGCACCGCTATCTTGCGGCAACTACAACGTCAAGACGAAGAATTGCAGTGGTCAAAATTATTGATCCTTGTATTTTTCCTGATATGAATATCGAAATGGCATAGCAGTATTTGAGTCTTTCGAGTAGGGCGCATGAGGCGCAAACGGATATTTTTTATTCGCTTGCGCCTTGCGCCCCCTTTATTCATGATGCATTTAGTCTAAAGTTATTCAAATCGGAATCACACATGCCGGTATTTTCAATAACAGCCCGAGTGAAAAAATCGATTTCACTGCTGCTGTTTCTATTTGTTCTCATCAATCATTCCCTACAGGCAGTGGCCAGCGAGATATCAGAAAACCACTTCCTGCAAGATGCCTGGAAGGTACTAAGCGAAAAAAACTACAGCAACAAAGCCAAGGCCATTGAGCTCATTGCAGAACAGAATCCGCCCGAGGCCATCCCGGCCATGAAGGCCATGCTGGAAGGTCAGCTGTATTATTCCAGGCGTGATAAAGAACTTTATTTTTTGAGAGAGATTGAAGGAAACTATGAATTTACGCCTTTGTTTGATGGCGAGCCACTGATACAGGAAAGGAAGCGGGGTTTTAAAAAAGTTAAAATCAATAATCGTCTGAGAAGCTTAATCCGACAATTGCTCGCAGTAATGAGGCTCGACAACAAAGATGCAAATGTCAGGCTGGCGGCAGTACAGGAGCTTCTAAAACACCCCGAGGCCGAAGCTGCCGAACGGGTAAAGAATGCCATTAAAAAGGAGACGGACGACCGGGTAACCACTGCCATGCAAACACTGCTGGCCGTCATTCAGCTCGAAAACGGTGATGAAGACAAACAACTGTCAGCTATCGAAACACTCTCCCAAAGCCTCAATTCTTCGGCCATGAACGCATTGACCGACTATCAGGCGCCAACTGATCTGTTAAAAAATAAGGCCCAGTCGGCCATCAAGAAAATCAACGACCAGCGTGATCTTTATGCCAAGGCTGAAACAATATTTTTTGGCCTGAGCCTGGGCTCGGTGCTGGCGCTATCGGCCATCGGTCTTGCCATCACTTTCGGGGTGATGGGGGTCATCAATATGGCCCACGGCGAACTCATGATGATTGGCGCCTATACGACCTATGTGGTTCAACTATTGATGCCGAATAATATTGGCGTCTCAATACTGGTGGCCATTCCAGCGGCCTTTATTGTTGCCGGGCTGGTGGGCATTGCCATTGAGCGCAGTGTTATTCGTCATCTTTACGGCCGCCCATTGGAAACCCTATTGGCCACCTTTGGCGTCAGTCTGGTATTGCAGCAAACCGTGCGCTCGATCTTTTCACCGTTGAATCGTAGTGTCGAAACACCGCAATGGATGTCCGGTGCCTGGCAAATCAATGAAGTGCTGGCGCTGACCTGGAATCGCTTATATATCATTCTTTTCTGTCTGGCCGTGTTTGCAGCACTCATTATGGTGATGAAGAAAACGACCCTGGGTTTACAGGTTCGTGCGGTGTCACAAAACCGCACTATGGCGCGCGCCATGGGCGTTCGCTCGACATGGGTTGATGCATTGACCTTTGGCCTGGGCTCCGGCATTGCCGGTCTGGCTGGTGTGGCCTTGAGTCTGCTGACCAATGTAGGCCCGAACCTCGGCCAGGCTTACATCATTGATTCCTTCATGGTGGTGGTATTTGGCGGTGTCGGTAATCTGTGGGGCACTCTGGTGGCCGGTATGAGTCTCGGAGTCATCAACAAACTGATAGAACCCTGGGCCGGGGCGGTGCTGGCAAAAATCCTGGTGCTGATTTTTATCATCCTGTTCATACAGAAACGTCCCAAGGGTCTGTTCCCTCAGCGCGGCCGGGCAGCGGAGGACTGATTCATGTTGTTGATGAATATTCTAAAAAATGATCGGCCTGGCGCCTGGCTGCTGGCCATCCTGTTGGTTGTGAGCATTGCCGTGCCGGTGTTGAATCTGCTGGTAGCGGAAAGCAGCATCTTTCACCTGTCAACTTATACCGTTACCCTGCTCGGTAAATATCTGACCTATGCCCTGCTCGCCCTGTCCGCCGACCTGGTGTGGGGTTATCTCGGCATTCTCACCCTGGGTCATGCGGCCTTTTTTGCCCTGGGTGGCTATGCCATGGGTATGTACCTGATGCGTCAAATCGGTGAACGCGGCGTGTACGGTGACCCTGTGCTGCCGGACTTCATGGTTTTTCTCAATTGGCAGGAGCTGCCGTGGTTTTGGCAAGGCTTCGACCAGTTCTGGTTTGCCGCGCTGATGGTCATGGTGGTGCCCGGCATACTTGCCTATGTGTTTGGTTATCTGGCATTCCGTTCCCGGGTCACCGGCGTGTATCTGTCCATCATCACCCAGGCCATGACCTATGCACTAATGCTGGCCTTTTTCCGCAATGAAATGGGTTTTGGCGGCAACAACGGCCTGACGGACTTTAAAGATATTCTGGGTTTTGATCTGCGCGCGGACAGCACCCGCATTGCCCTGTTTCTGGCCTCGGCGGCGGCTCTGGCCATCGGCTATGTGCTGAGCCGCATCATTGTCAGCTCACGACTGGGGCTGGCCAGTGTCGCCATTCGGGATGCCGAAAGCCGCAGCCGTTTCTGTGGTTATCGGGTCGAGAACATCAAATTATGGGTTTTTGTTTTTTCTGCCATCATGGCAGGCGTTGCCGGTGCACTGTATGTGCCACAGGTCGGCATCATCAATCCCGGTGAATTTTCTCCTCTGAATTCTATTGAGCTGCTGATCTGGGTCGCCATTGGTGGTCGTGGCACGCTCTATGGCGCAATCATTGGCGCCATGCTGGTGAACTATTCCAAGACCTATTTCACCGCTGCACTGCCCGAAATGTGGCTGTATGCGCTGGGCGCCTTGTTCATACTGGTCACCTTATACCTGCCCAAGGGCATTGTCGGGCTGCGAAACATGCGGAGAGAAAGAGCATGAAGGCCATGCAGGTCTTGCGTGAGTTTTCACGTCGCGACCGGGTCTTTGATTTTCTGATAAAGGCCATGCCGCCCGAGCTTGATGTCAGTCACAACATTATTTTATATCTTGAGGGTCTCAATAAAAGTTTCGATGGTTTCAAGGCCATCAACAATCTCAATCTGTACATTGAAACCGGCGAGTTGCGCTGTATCATCGGCCCCAATGGCGCGGGAAAATCCACCATGATGGATATCATCACCGGCAAGACCCGTCCGGATACGGGCCAGGCCTGGTTTGGTCAACGTCTGAATCTATTGGAGATGGACGAACCGGAGATTGCCGAGGCAGGCATTGGACGGAAATTCCAAAAACCGACCGTGTTTGAAAACCTCACGGTGTCCCAAAACCTCGAACTGGCCATGTCACAGGACAAGCGGGTCTGGCCGCTGCTGGTGGCAAGGCTCAGTGCGGAACAGCGTGAATTGATCGATGAAGTACTGACCATTATCGGCCTCAACGCGTTGGCGACCGATCCGGCCGGAAAGCTCTCTCATGGTCAAAAGCAGTGGCTGGAGATCGGTATGTTGCTGATGCAAAAACCGGCCGTGCTGCTGGTGGATGAGCCGGTAGCAGGCATGACGCATCAGGAAATGGAGCGCACCGCAGAGCTACTCACATCATTGGCCGGCAAACACACGGTCATCGTGGTGGAGCACGACATGGATTTTGTGCGCTCCATTGCGCGCAAGGTAACCGTATTACACCAGGGGAGTGTGTTGGCGGAAGGCAGCATGGCCGAAGTGCAGTCAGATCCACGGGTGATTGAAGTCTATCTCGGTGAATGAGTCAATGAGCAAAAAAATCACATGTTAACAATCCGTGGTCTCAACCAGTTTTACGGCCAAAGCCACACCCTGTGGGATATTGAGCTTGATGTCAGTGAAGGCGAATGCACTTGCCTGATGGGCCGTAATGGCGTCGGCAAAACCACCTTACTCAATTGCATCATGGGTGCCCTGCCGATTGCGTCCGGCGAGATCCACTATCGGGACATGGCCCTGCACACCCTGCCGATGGAACAACGGGCAAGACACGGCATTGGTTATGTGCCGCAGGGCCGGCAGATTTTCCCGATGCTGACCGTGGAAGAAAATCTGCAAATCGGCTTACCGGCCCGACCCGACCGTGCGCGTAAGATACCGGAATTCATCTATGAACTGTTTCCGGTATTGAAAGAGATGCACCAGCGTCGCGGTGGCGACCTGTCCGGCGGCCAGCAACAGCAGCTGGCGGTAGGGCGCGCCTTGGTCATTGATCCCAAATTGCTGATTCTGGATGAACCGACAGAGGGCATCCAACCCAACATCGTAGCGGAAATTGGCGATATCATCGGTAAGCTTAACCACGAAATGGGTATGACGGTTTTGCTGGTGGAACAAAAATTACCCTTTGTAAAAAAGGTGGCCGATAAGTTCTGCATCCTCGACCGTGGACGCTCGGTCGCCAAGGGCCAGGTGGACAAACTCTCCAAAGAGCTGATCAAGGAATATTTGACCGTATGAATACGGCATCCGCGGTACAGGGGAATAACACTTTGCCACCTGCTGGCTGGCTGGCACAACTGGAATTGGGCTTTTCACAAACCCGTTCGTGCACCCAAATAAAACACAGCCGGCATATTGGCCCACTACGTGTGCAACGCCCCTTCTATCCCGAAGGAAATCTCGCACATGTCTACATTCTTCATCCGCCCGGCGGCGTGGTCGGCGGTGATCGACTGCATATTACGCTGGAGGTCGCCGACAAGGCGCAGGTGCTGTGTACCACTCCCGGCTCCGGTAAATTCTACTTAAGCGCCGGTGAATGGGCGTCTCTGCAACAAACCTTTCACATCAAGGCCGGCGCCAGTCTCGAATGGTTGCCACAGGAAAATATTCTCTTTGCCGGTGCCCGCTTGCGCGTCCGCACCCGCATCGAAGTGGAAGATGACGCCGTCTTTATCGGCTGGGATATCAGTTGTCTGGGTCGTCCCGCCAGCCATGAACGATTTGACGACGGCGCCTTTGATTCCCGGCTGTCGTTTTATCATAAGCAGACATTGTTACTGGTGGAAAACCAGCGCGTACTCGACAAGCAAGCCCTGTCCGCGGCCGCAGGCTTGCGTGATCAACCCATACAAGCGACCCTGTTGGCCTTTCCCTGCATCGACGAACACCTTGAGAGGGTACGTGAACACCTGACAAAAAACGGTGCATCGACACTGCTGGGGGCCACGCTTATGGATGGCCTGCTGGTGGTTCGCGCCTTGGGAAACGACAGTGAAACCCTGAAACGGAAGCTCACTGAAATTTGGCGCATATTACGCCCAGCACTGCTTGGCCGTACGGCAGTACCGCCACGAATATGGGCAACGTAGGGCACTGTCCACCATTGATGCCTGGCCAGAGTATAATTGGTGGGTAGTACCCGCCCTACGCTAGAAATCAAAAAAATGTTTAAAGGCATGTTTGCAAACTTTACTCTTCTTCTAAATAGGCAAACTCATGAATTTAGCCCCGCGCGAAAAAGACAAACTGCTACTGTTTACTGCTGCATTGCTGGCTGAACGCCGACTGGCACGCGGCGTCAAACTCAACTATCCCGAAGCCATAGCCTATATCAGCGCCGCCATCATGGAAGGCGCCCGTGATGGCAAGACGGTGGCCGAACTGATGAACGAAAGCCGCCAGATACTCAGCGTGGACCAGGTCATGGATGGCATCGCGGAGATGATTGATGAGGTGCAGGTCGAGGCCACCTTTCCTGATGGCACCAAACTGGTCACTGTGCATCAACCGATTACCTGACTGTACAAGAATTGGAGCAGATGATGATTCCGGGTGAAATGAAAATCCGCAAAGGAAATATCGAGATCAACCAGGGGCGTTCAACGCTGAGCCTTGAAGTCGCCAATAGCGGTGACCGGCCTATTCAAATCGGTTCGCATTATCACTTTTACGAATCCAATACCGCCTTGCAATTTGAGCGCAAGAAAACCCGGGGCTACCGACTCAATATCCCGGCCGGCACTGCGGTACGTTTTGAGCCGGGACAAACCCGCACTGTTGAGCTGGTGGCCTATGCCGGTAAAGGTGATGTGTACGGTTTTCAGGGCAAGGTCATGGGGGCATTGAATAGCACATCAAGGGAACAGCAATAATGGCAACGATGAGCCGACAGGCCTATGCGGAAATGTTTGGCCCCACCACCGGCGATAAACTGCGCCTGGCGGATACCGAGTTATGGATTGAAGTGGAAAAGGATTTCACCACGTATGGTGATGAGGTCAAATTTGGTGGCGGCAAGGTCATTCGTGATGGCATGGGGCAGTCACAGGCCGTCTCGGCTGAGGTTGCCGATCTGGTTATCACCAATGCGCTGATTATCGATCACTGGGGCATCATCAAAGCCGATATCGGCATTAAAAATGGACGCATCGCCGCCATCGGTAAGGCGGGCAACCCTGATGTGCAGGACAATGTGGATATTATTATCGGCCCCGGCACGGATGTGATCGGTGGCGAAGGCAAGCTTGTCACCGCCGGGGGCATCGATGCCCACATCCATTTTATTTGCCCGCAACAGATCGAAGAAGCCCTGGCCTCGGGTATCACCACCATGCTCGGTGGCGGCACCGGCCCATCCACCGGCACCAATGCCACCACCTGCACACCGGGCCCGTGGAATATCCAGCGCATGCTGGAAGCCGCCGAAGCCTTCCCCATGAATCTGGGCTTTATGGGCAAGGGCAATGCCAGCCTGCCCGATGCCTTGCATGAGCAAGTCGCCGCAGGCGCCATGGGGCTCAAGCTGCATGAAGACTGGGGTACCACACCGGCGTCGATCCGCAATTGTCTGAACGTCGCAGAAGAACACGATATACAGGTGGCGATTCATACCGATACCCTGAATGAATCCGGCTTTGTAGAGGACACCATTGCCGCCTTTGAAGGCCGCACCATTCACACCTATCACACCGAAGGCGCCGGAGGCGGTCATGCGCCGGACATCATCCGCGCCTGCGGGCTCGATAATGTACTGCCCTCTTCCACCAACCCGACGCGGCCCTATACCGTCAACACCATTGACGAGCATCTGGATATGCTCATGGTCTGCCATCACCTGGATCCAGGCATCGCCGAAGATGTAGCCTTCGCCGAATCCCGCATTCGCCGCGAGACCATCGCCGCCGAAGACATCCTGCATGACCTGGGTGCTTTTTCGATGATCTCCTCCGATTCACAGGCCATGGGGCGGGTCGGTGAAGTCATCACTCGCACCTGGCAAACCGCGCACAAGATGAAAGTCCAGCGCGGCACAATGGCAGGTGACAGCACCGACAACGACAACAACCGGGTAAAACGTTATATCGCAAAATACACCATCAACCCGGCCATCTCCCACGGCATCGCCCACGAGGTCGGCTCGGTGGAAGTGGGCAAGATGGCCGACCTGGCACTGTGGTCACCGGCCTTTTTCGGTGTCAAGCCTGCGTTGATTATCAAGGGCGGCATGATTGCCCATGCACTGATGGGAGATGCCAATGCCTCAATTCCCACGCCGCAGCCAGTGCACACTCGTCCCATGTTTGGCAGTTTCGGAAAAGCCTTGAGTTCAACGAGTATGAATTTTGTTTCCGCGGCGGCCATGTCCGCTGGTGTTGTTGAGAAACTGGGACTACAAAAACTGGTGGGGGTGGTGAAAAACTGCCGTAAGGTCAAAAAACAGGACTTGATTCATAACAGCTACACACCGCACATCGAGGTCGATTCACAGACCTACGAGGTACGTGCCGATGGTGAACTGTTGACCTGTGAACCGGCCACGGTATTACCTATGGCACAACGCTATTTTTTATTTTAAGTCATGATTGAACTGACACACATTATTGATGCGAAGGTTAATCAGCGTGGCAACATCGATGGTCGATTAACCCTGCCCATCGAGCAACGGGTGCGTAGTCGCCTGCGCGCCAGGTTGGACGATGGCCGGGACGTTGGTCTGTTTTTGCCGCGCGGCACCCTGCTGCGGGGCGGTGATCGACTGGGCAGTGATGATGGCCTGGTCATTGAAGTGGTCGCCGCGGCCGAAACCGTTTCAACCATTCATTGCGATGACCCCACCCTACTGGCCCGTGCGGCTTACCACTTGGGCAATCGCCATATCCCTTTACAGGTGGAAAAAGGCTGGTTGCGTTACCAGCATGATCACGTTCTGGATGACATGTTGCTACAAATGGGTCTTGCACTGGTTGTTGAACAGGCCCCCTTTGAACCGGAAGCCGGCGCCTATCAGCAGGCCGTTGAAGGTCACCATCACTCTCATTCACACAACCACGAATAAGGAGCATCCAATGAAATCCTGGAAAATAATACTGCTTACTATTTGCGCAACCCTGATATCTCCGTTGGCACAGGCACATGACAATAGCCCGTCAACGGGTCTGCTTGCCCACGCCTGGGCCCATGGTGTTGAAATGGCTGGCACGAACACAGGATTCATTTTCGGAATTTTACTCATTTCCGCCCTGCTCATAGGCTTGTTCAGCCTATTGGGTACGGCACTCTATGCACGAGTTCGGGTAAGGACAACAACAGCAAACCATGTCTGACACTGGTTTATCCAATCCAGACCTGTCAGGCCTGCGCCTGCTGCAGTTGATCAGCCCCAACCTGCCGACCGGTGCCTTTACCTATTCGCAAGGGCTGGAGTGGGCCGTTGAGTGCGGCTGGATACAAAGCAAAATAGACACCCGCCACTGGTTGAAATCCATATTGGACGATAGCCTGCAAACTCTCGAGCTACCCCTTTTAGTCCGACTGTTTGATGCCGTGAAAAACAACAATCACTCAGAATTCCAACACTGGACTCTATGGCTGTACGCCAGTCGTGAAACCTCTGAGCTACGCAATGAGGAACAGCAGCGGGCACGGGCCTTATTCAAAGTGTTGCAACAACTACCCGACAGTCACGACTGGCCACAATTGGAAAACTGGCGCCCTTCCCTCTTGCGTTGTCAACTGGCAGCTTATGCACTGGCCGCGCATCATTGGCGGATTCCCTTGAAGGATTTGCTCACGGGTTACACCTGGAGCTGGTTGGAAAACACGGTTGCGGCCGCCATCAAACTGGTACCGCTGGGACAAACCGAAGGCCAGCAGCTCTTGTACCAATTCAGCGCAGAAATTAACGCCGCCGTTGAGCATGCCATCGTACTTGAGGATGACGCCATTGGCACCAGCACACCGGCTCAGGCCATTGCCAGCAGCCTGCATGAAACCCAATACAGCCGTTTATTCAGATCCTAACCCAAATGAACTGGATAAGTACCTTCCACGAAATAATTTTCTACAAAATACGCAGACTGATGTGGAACTACCACACGGCACTCGCGCCGCCTTGCTGGATAAAAAATGAGCGCCGGCAGGGCTGTCAAAATGATTGTTAACACCCCCTAAATTAAGTAAGGAATAAAATATGAATTCAAAGGCCCCCTTACGCGTTGGTGTCGGCGGTCCGGTCGGTTCCGGCAAGACCGCCCTGCTTGAGCAATTGTGCAAGGCCATGCGCGATGACTACAGCATCGCCGTGGTCACCAATGATATTTATACCCGCGAAGACCAGCGCATCCTCACTGAAGCGCAGGCGCTGGAAGCAGAACGCATCGTCGGCGTAGAGACCGGCGGCTGTCCGCACACCGCCATTCGCGAAGATGCGTCCATGAATCTGGCCGCTGTTGAGGATCTGTCCCAACAATTTCCGGATCTCGATATCATTTTTATCGAAAGTGGCGGCGACAACCTCAGTGCGACCTTCAGCCCGGAACTGGCGGATCTGACGATTTATGTCATCGACGTCGCTTCCGGCGAAAAAATCCCGCGTAAAGGCGGCCCCGGCATTACCAAGTCTGACCTTCTGGTCATCAATAAGATTGATCTTGCCGAGATGGTGGGCGCATCCCTGGAGGTGATGAACACCGACAGTCAGCGCATGCGCGGCAGCAAGCCCTTTGTCTTCACCCAACTAAAAACCTGCGAAGGCCTGGATGTTGTTATCGATTTTTTAATCCGTGAAGGGATGTTAATGACGAGCAAGTAAACCGCGTTACCCGTCCAATAAGCCTTCCCTCAATATCTGAGTCGCACACCCTCAATAAAACCGTGCAAGACCTGGTCGCTGCAGGCACGGTAGTGTTTGTGACCTGGCTTGCGGAAGAGTGCACTTAATTCATGCTTACTGAGATGCACATCCGCTGACTCAAGAATTTCCAATATATCGTCGGCCTGCAAATCCAGTGCGATCTTTAGTTTTCTGAAAATAATATTATTGTTGATGCTCTGTTCGGGTTCCGGTTGTAGCCCTTCTTTTTTACCACGTTGATCATTAATCAAGCCATTGAGGAAAATGACCAGATGGGTGTCGTTGCATGCCTGGAATCCAGGCTCTTCGTCATTTTTCAGCCAGGCAGCCACGCTTTCAGGCGCCACCTGATACTCTGCAAGAGCAAAAATGTTAACAATTTCAGAATCGTCAATGTCGAAGATCTGCTGGACACTGCGCAAAACAGCATTATTCGTCACAAACACCCCCCTTAACCAAGCGCAGCGCTGCGAATAAGGGCTCACTTCCATACCCAATGAAAATCATCACTCTTGTTGCCTTTTATCACGCTGACTGGATCGACGTTTATTGCGCTCACCGAGGCTTTCCAGGAACGATTCCAGCGCCTGTTTTCCCCACTTCTTTGCCTCAGACTCCGTAGCAAACCCGCCCTGGCTCTTGGATACCACCGTTTTCTTTGAACTCGCCCGACGGGTGATTTCTGCGCTCCAATCTGTATCGCCCTGCACTATTCGATAGTCGTATTTCTTAGCTTTCGCCATTTCGCGTCACTTCCTGGGATTTCAATATCATTGAATGCATGGGGTTATTAAGGCTGGTCGTGCCTCGCTCGGTGCTGAACCACGGAATCAGTGGCCAACCTGGCTGGGTGTGTAATGATTGACTGGCCCCCGGCCTGGGCATGAATTGGCAGGCGCATTGAACATTGTACCGCACTACGCCGGCATGACGATGCGAAGTTAACGGGACAGCACTAATTGCGCAGAAAGGGGGGAAGGGGAAAGACCTGATAGTGCCAGGCGGGCCAATCAATACCGTTCATCCGTAACCGGGATCCTGCAAGTGCTCGTGCTTGCAGGATCTAGCTATAAACTTACCCGCCTGGCTGCCGATGGGATAGCAGATCTTTGTCAGATGCCGATAACGGTGCAAACAGGGACACGGATGCCATGAACCTGCGAAGTAAAACCATTGCCATTACCATGATTGCCACCATCCTGATGGCACTGCTGGTGTTCTTTGGCTTTGAGACCAAATCGCGCATCCTCAGCGTTGAAGCACAGTGGCATGATTTCAATGAATATGCCGCAAAAAGCAACTACGCACTGGCCAGAATCAATACCCACTTCGGTTATGGTGGGTTTATCCACTACTTCAAGAATTACATCCTTCACCAGACAGACGATTTGCTGCCCAAGATCGATGAAAATCTACACGAGACCTATCACGCCATTGAAGAGTATCGAAGCCTGTCCCGCTCCGATGAAGAAACACAGGCGCTGGAAAACCTGCTCCATGTCGTCAACATCTATCGGTCAAAATATAAGTTTGCCCGCAAACTCATCGCCGAAGGCAACACACCCCGCGAGGTCGAAATCCACGTGCAGGTTAACGACACCCCCGCCCTGACGGCGATTGATTTTCTGACCCGCAATGCCCTTGATCAGAGCCGAAAACGTGAGCGGGAAACCAGTATGAAGTTGGCAAGCGCCATCAGATTCATTGATCTGGCTGCGCTGCTGATCCCGCTCATCGCCCTGGTTGCCGGCCTGCTGATCATCTTCATCCGCCGTATCATGGAAGCGAATCAAAAGACCACCTCTGCCAAAGCCTATGCCGAATCCCTGGTGGAAGCCGCCCCCGATGCCTGGTTGATCGTGGATTCTGGCGGATACATCTGCGGTGTCAATGCCCGCACCCTGTCCATGTTCGGTTATAGCCAGGAAGAAATGCTGGGAATGAAGGTCGAAGCCCTGATGCCCCCCCGCCTGCGACATCAGCACATCGGTCAAAGAAAGGGCTTCTTTTCCAACCTGATGTCTCGGCCGATCGACAAAAGTGGTGATCTCATCGCCATATCGAAAGATGGTCTGGAATTTCCGGTCGAGATATCCCTCAGCCACACCCGCAAAAATGGTACGTCACTGGCCATTGCCGCCATGCGGGATGTATCAAAAAAGCGCAAGGCCGAGCAACGTCTTCGCCTCACCCAGCAGGTGTTCGAGATTACCGCAGAACCCATCCTCATCACCGACAGTGAAAAACACATACTCGACATGAATGATGCATTCTGTCGCCTGACCGGGTATAGCCGCGAAGAACTGATGGCCCAAACACCAGCAATGCTGAGCTCCGGACGACACGATGAGGCCTTTTATCAGTCCATCTGGCAGTCGCTGGAGAACAGCGATCACTGGCAGGGTGAAGTCTGGAATCGTCACAAGGATGGTGAGGCCTGCCCGAACCTGGTCACCATCAGCAGCGTCAAAAACCACACCGGCCAAACAACCCACTTTGTCGCCACCTATTCAGATATCAGCAGCCTGAAGGAAAACGAAGACCGCCTGGAATTGCTCGCCCACTTTGACCAGCTGACCAGTCTGCCCAACCGCATGCTGTTCCATGACCGCCTGCGTGGCGCGCGTGCACGCGCGCACCGCAACCAGACCATCGTCGCGGTCATGTACGTCGATCTGGATGGCTTCAAGGCCGTCAACGATACCCTGGGACACGCTGCCGGGGATCAGTTACTGGGCAAGGTAGCGGCGCAGTTGCGCGCCTGTGTACGTGAGGACGACACGGTCGCCCGTCTCGGCGGAGACGAGTTTGCCGTGTTGTTCAACGGGCTGGAAGATGCCGCTCTCATCGAGCAACTGGCCGAGCGCATCGTCAGCAGCCTCAACATCACCATAGACTGTGACAGCGGCCCGCTGCAAGTCAGTGGCAGCGCCGGCATCAGCATCTATCCGTTGGATGGCGAAAACGAGGAAAGCCTGCTGGAACGCGCGGACCAGGCCATGTACGAGGCCAAACGGCGCGGAAAACATCAATACTGTTTTTACCGCGACATCAAAAACAACCTGGGCTGAGTTAGCCGCTGTGTACTATTTCATCAAATCAACACGCTTGCCCTGTTCACGCAGACGATCTGCGCGTACATCGATATAGCGTTGAAATTCCGGCTCATCGAGATAGGCCCCGGAGGCCACATAGTCCAGTATCGACTGCAGATGGAAGGCCTTCAAATAGGCCTCGGCGCGAAACACTTCATTGCCTGATTTATCCAAAAACACCAGTGACGGCGCATAGTTGATGTCCAGCTCTTTCGCCCACTGGCGGGCACTGAGGGATTCCCCCCCGGGTGTTTTCAGCTTTTCATCCGACCACATATCCACTTGGAAGACATCAAAACGCTCAAGCTGCTCACGGGTCTCCGGGCGCTTGAAGATATCGCTGTGCAGCTCATCACAATTGGGGCACTGTGTCTGCTCGAACAGCACCAGCCGGTAACCACTGCTGGAACGGGGCGCGGCAGCCAGCTGATTCAGCGGCAGAATAAACGCCTCGCGGTGCAGCTTTCCGCTGGCAGGCACCGGTTTGACCCGCTGATAGTACTCGGCAAAGCGCTCCTTGTTTTCGCCGTGTTGAGCGACATACTCTAGCGCCGCCTTGAACTTGTCGGGCTTGTAATAACCGTTAACACGCAGCGCAACCTTGCCCTGCTCGTCGAGAAACAGCATTGTCGGCGTGAACATGACACGCATCTTCTTGGCGAACGCCTTTTCGCTCATGGTCTCGCCATCCATCCAGGTCACCTCGCGGTCACCCCACATGTTGATGGCCAGTATATCCACCGTGGCGCGCGCCTTGTCGATGATATCCTGCTGGGTAAAGTTGACTTCGATGAGCTTCTTGCAATAGGGGCAGCCATCCTGATGAAAATAGAGCACCAGACGCTTGTTCTCCGCCGTGGCCTCGGCGAGGTCCTCGGCAATATCCATGAAGGAGTTCTTGAACCAGGCCGGCAACTCGATAGAACCGGGATTGGTCATATCTTCATTCAACTCCCCCTCTTTTAATCCCGCCACCGCTGCCGGTAATACGGCCAGTAATATCAGAGCCAGTAATCCTTTTCGTAACATTGCCATTCCCCCGATTATTCCGCCGAAGCCATATCGCCACCACCGCCGTTGTTGGTGTCCACTGCAGTCGGAAATTATTTCAATACTACAGACAATAGATCAGACCAACACCATACCCAAGCACCAGACTCTGGAAACTGGCAAACGGCAGCATTGAAGACACCTTTTCGCCGCACCTACCGGCAAAAAGCTGCCAACAATTTGACACGATTTTGACGCCCAGCGCACGCCAAGCCTGCAACTCATTGAATACATTGCTTTTCATGAAATCTGCAGAAAGCTGGCACACTTTTCGCTAGTTACGATACAAGATCCGTCTGAGACGTTGATACCGAAATGAGAACCACTGGAGAAATCACCATGTCACCCATCAGAAATGCCGGGAATCTGGTGCCACTGTTTGAAGAAAACACGTTTGATGAGACGCAGACGGATGTCAGTCATCTGCTGCAGCTTTCCAGCCAGCTGCAAACCAGCCTGGACATCGAAAGCATTCTCACGGAGTTCAGCGAGGACATCCAGTCCATGGTGGCACATGACCACCTGGGCTATGAACATGAGGAACAGGGGATCACCTTTACCGTGGGCAAGAACGCCCGCCACAAGCTGTCCTATCAGCTGACGGTCAACGATGAGACCTTGGGGACGCTGCTCATCAGCCGCCGCCGCAAGTTCAAACCGGAAGAATGCCGGCAGCTGGAAAACCTGCTGTGCGCACTGCTGTACCCGTTGCGCAACGCCCTGCTCTATCGCTCCGCATTGACCGCCGCCCACAAGGATCCGCTCACCGGCATCGGCAACCGCGCCGCCTTCAACGAGGCGTTGGATCGGGAAATCGAGCTGGCCCAGCGCCATCAGCGTTCGCTGGGCATGATTGTCATCGACATCGACCACTTCAAGTCCATCAACGACACCTATGGTCATTCCATTGGCGACTGTCTGCTGAAGGCCATGGCCAATTGTGCGGACAATACCATTCGCCTGTCGGATCAACTGTTCCGCTACGGTGGTGAAGAATTCGTGGTTCTGTTACCGGAGACCGATGACAAGGGCGTCAAGCGACTGGCCGACCGTATTCGGCGTAATGTCGCCGCGATGGACTGCGCCTGCGAGGGCAAGCACATCAAAATGACTGCCAGCTTTGGCGTCACTACCCTGCGTAAGGATGAGGACGGCAAGGCACTCTTTGCACGCACCGATCAGGCCCTGTATCAGGCCAAAAAAGATGGCCGTAATTGCACACGTATCGCAGAATAATCCGCACTACCCTCAGCCAGTCACCAGAGACAGTCCACCGCCAGAGGACAGGTCTCACACAGTGGCCGCTTCCTGCACGCTCCCTTGGCATGCCGCACGATGAGGGCATGATATTCATTGAATAGCGCAACATCCGCCGGCAAGGCCGTCTCAAAGAAGGATCGCAGGGCCTCATAGCCCAGTTTCTCATCCACGAGGCCGAGACGTGAAAACAGGCGTCGGGTATAGGCGTCGATAACGAACACCGGTCGTTCGAAGGCATACAACAACATATCGTCCGCCGTCTCCGGACCCACCCCGTTCACTGACAGCAGGCCGTGACGCAGTTCGTCGGTCGGCCTCTGACTCAATGCCTCAAAAGCACCCTGGGCGAGATACCAGCGGCAGAAATTCTGTAGCCGGGTCGCCTTGATATTGAAATAGCCGGATGGCTTCAGCCAGGCCGCGAGCCGGTCGTGCCCACAACCGACAATCGCCTCGGCCGACAACGCATCATTTTTCTTCAGATTGGCAATGGCCTTTTCCACATTGCCCCACGCCGTATTCTGCGTGAGCACCGCACCCACCATCACCTCGAAGGGCGTATCGCCCGGCCACCAGTGCTGAGGGCCATAGGCTGCCAGTAAATCATCAAATACCTGTTGCAGTGACATTCAGTACACTTTAGCCGATGGAACGAGCCAGGTAGGAGCGGGCCATGCCCGCGATAGCTTTAACTACCGCCGAAATTGTTATTTCAAATATTGTGGGAGCGGCTCATCGTGCCCTTTGAGTATCAGCCGCGAAGGCTAGATTCATTCGCGGCTGAAGCCGCACAAATTGATAGTTTTCCCGCTTCACCCATCGCGGGCATGGCCCGCTCCTACCTGGCCGGCATCATGGCTTGGAGTTTCTGTTTATCGGCACTGCTGGGGCGATGATCGAGATGATAGATGATGGCCGCCAGTTCACGCTCGTTAGCGGCTGCGCTGTTGTCATCCATGATGCGTTTCAAGTGGGCCTTGTCGTCGGCCGATGCCTTGTGTTGCAGATTCATCATCGCGCCAGCCAGGGCGCGCTCGTTGTCATTGCTGGCGCGATCATCAATGATCGTCTGCAATTCCTGCTTGCCCTGAGGACTCGGGAAGTGCTTGAGGCGATGCATGATGGTGGCCATCTGCTGCAGGGCGGCCGATGGCTGATCCGTGCTCGCCTGGGCCGTGCCCACCAGCAGGGTGACGAAATAGAGACTTGTCATAAGTAGGGCCAGTGCACGGCTGGCCGGTAATCTCAGTACTTTCATTGCCGTTCTCTCCTCTGTGAAGGAGGCATCACCGAACGATGACGCCCTCCCCGAAGCCTAGCGCAATCGGCAGTTATTACCAGTCCATTTTACTCAGGATTTAACCCCAAGCCGGGCACGCACAATCTCGAGATCCCGCACCGTATCCACCCCCGTTGGTGGTGTCTCGACCGCCTCGGCCACATGGATGCGCTGGCCGTGCCAGAGGGCGCGCAGCTGTTCGAGGGATTCCATTTCTTCCAGGTGACAGCTTGGCCAGTTGACGTACTGGCGCAGAAAGCCGGCGCGATAGGCGTACAGGCCGATGTGGCGATAGTGCTCAGAGCGTTCCGGCAACTCCTCGGTCGTGCTGGCAAAGGCATCGCGATCCCAGGGGATCGCCGCGCGGCTGAAATACACCGCCATACCCTCGGCATCCATCACCACCTTCACCGCATGGGGGTCGAATAGTTCGGCGGCGGTGGTAATACGGCTGCATACCGTAGCCATGCCAGCGGTCGGCTTTACCGCCAGATTGTCCGCCACCTGGTGTATCACTGCCGGGGGCATCAGCGGCTCATCGCCCTGCAGGTTGACGACGATCTGCCCGTCATCCAGGCCCAACTGGTCCACCACCTCGGCGAGGCGGTCGGTGCCGGAGCGGTGCTGGTCCGAGGTCATGCACACACGCGCGCCGAAGCCCTCGGCGGCAGTCTGCACACGGCTGTCATCGGTGGCGATAATCACCATTTCGGCACCACTCTCCTGCGCGCGCTCGTGGACGTGCTGAATCATGGGCCTGCCGGCGATATCCAGCAGCGGCTTGCCCGGCAGGCGTGTGGCCGCATAGCGGGCAGGGATGACGACACAGAAACTCATGGGATGATTCTCACTTTGAATTCAAATGCGCTTGCCACAGAG
>CAZTPE010000006.1:0-4488 GCA_964614545.1 uncultured Ectothiorhodospiraceae bacterium | reverse complement strand
ACGGAGAAAAACATTAACTATCTTTTCTCCGTGTCCTCTGTGGCAACAGATATTTCGCGCCCTCAGGCCACCTCTTCATCCGGCGCCAGCACTCGCGCCTCGTCTTCCAGCATCACCGGGATATCGTCGCGAATCGGGAAGGCCAGCCGGTCGCCCTTGCAGATCAATTCCTGCGCCTGTTTATCGTAGACCAACGGTCCCTTGCAAAGCGGGCAGACCAGAATATCCAGCAATTTCTTATCCATGTAATTTTCCTATCAGGCGTAACAATATTTGCGGAACGCGCTCATCGAGCTGCGCATCCACCGGCAGGTACCAATGGTTTTCCTCGGCGAAGGCCTGGCATTTTACCGCATCCTTCTCCGTCATGAGTACCGGTAGCTCATCGCCGAAGTCGATATCCTCTGCACGGAAGGGATAATGATCCGCAAAGGAGTGTTCAATCACCTCGAGTCCGTGACTGGCCAGTAATTCAAAAAAACGCCGTGGGTTGCCGATGCCGGCGACGGCATGCACCCGCTGGCCGGCAAACTGCGCCAGCGGCTGGGTCTTCTCCGCCTGTTGCAGATTATGCAGGCTGGTGGGCTGCAATTTCATGGCGTATTCGCGCGGGCCGGCGGTGCCGTTGGCGATCACCATATCCACGGATTGCAGGCGCCGCACCGGCTCGCGCAGCGGCCCGGCGGGCAGGCAGTGGCCGTTGCCGAAGCGCCGCACGCCATCGACCACGGCGATCTCCACATCGCGGCCCAGCCGATAGTGCTGCAGGCCGTCGTCACTGATGATGATGTTGCAATCGGCATGGTCAAGCAATGCCTGTGCCGCGGCCGGGCGGTCCGGGCCTACCGCCATTGGACAGCGGCAGCGGCGCGCCAGCAGCACCGCCTCGTCACCGACCATGGTCGGATCACTGTCCGCTCGCACCTGCTGCGGCCAGTGCCTCGCGCCGCCACCGTAGCCCCGGCTGATGATGCCGGGGCGATAACCCTCCTTACGCAACAGCGCCACCAGCCAGGCCACCAGGGGTGTCTTGCCGGTGCCGCCGACACTGATATTCCCCACCACGATGACCGGCACGGGAAGCCGCACCGTTTTCAGCAAGCCGGCGCGGTAGGCCCAGCGGCGGCCCAGGGCGACGGCACAGAACAGCCACGACAGCGGCAGCAGCAACAGGGTCAGCGGGGTGGTGCGATACCAGTGTGACTCGAGGCCGTTCACGGATCTGTCGCCCGACCGGCTCAGTCGACGCCGGGGGGCGGCGATTCGTTAAACTGCATGCGGTACAGGGCCGCGTAATCCCCCTCGGCCGCCAGCAGATCGGCATGGCCCCCGGACTCGACGATGCGCCCGCCGCGCAGCACGAGAATCTTGTCGGCGCCCTCCACGGTGGAAAGGCGGTGGGCGATCACCAGGGTGGTACGGCCCTTCATCAACACATTCAGCGCGGCCTGAATGTGGCGCTCGGACTCGGTGTCCAGCGCTGAGGTCGCCTCGTCCAGAATCAGGATCGGCGCATCCTTGAGCAGCGCACGGGCAATGGCGATGCGTTGGCGCTGGCCGCCGGACAGCAGTACGCCTTTGTCACCCACCAGGGTGTTCAGGCCCTGCGGCAGCTCGCGGATAAACTCCATGGCATGCGCCGCCTCGGCGGCACGGATCACCTCCGCCTCATCCGCGCCGGCCAGCGCACCGTAGGCGATGTTGTTACCAATGGTGTCATTGAAGAGAATAATGTCCTGGCTCACCAGGGCAATCTGCGCGCGCAGGCTGTCGAGGCTCAATTCCTGGATCGGAACGCCGTCGAGGGTGATTTCGCCGCTGCCCAGATCATAGAAACGCGGCAACAGACCCACCAGGGTCGACTTGCCACTGCCGGAACGACCGACAATCGCCACCGTCTGCCCCGCCTCGGCAGTAAAGCTCACGCCATCCAGCACCTTGCCCTTGGCCGGATCATAGGTAAACGTCACATCGCGAAACTCGACCCGCCCTTGTGCGCGGTCGATACTGCGTGTGCCGGTATCTTTCTCGCCACCCTCATCCAACAGGAAAAAGACACTCTGCGCCGCGGCGATGCCCTGCTGCACGGTGGACTGCACCATGGTCAGGCGCTTCATGGGCGCCAGCAACAGCATGCTGGCGGTGACGAAGGACATGAAGGTGCCGACGCTCAAGGTTTCGATCATGGCATCCGAGGTGGCGATAAACAGGATCACCGCCAGCCCCGAGGCGCCGAGGAACTGCGAGATGGGCACACTCAGGGCGCTGGTGATGGCCATCTTCATGTTCTGGCTACGGTTGTATTCATTGGCTCCGCCGAACTGCCTTTCCTCGTAGGCCTGGCCGCCAAAGATCTTCACCACGCGATGACCCTCGGTGATCTGCTGGGACAACTGCGACACATCACCCATGGAATCCTGAATGCGCTTGCTGATGCGACGGAAGCGCTTGCTGACAAACACCACCAGCACGGTGATCAAGGGACCGAGGAACAGAAATACCGCCGCCAGCTTCCAGTTAGTGTAAAACATGAAGCCCAGCAGACCCAGGATGGTCAGGCTGTCGCGCACCACAACCGTCAACGCCGAGGTGGCCGCCGAGGCCACGCGCTCGACGTCATAGATCAGCTTCGAGGTCAGCTGGCCGGCGGCGTTGTTGTCGTAAAAGGCCGTCGGCAGGCGCATCAGCTTGGCGAACATCTGCTGGCGCAGATCGTGGATGATGCTGCGCCCCACCTTCTGCATGCCGTAGTTAGCGGCAAAACTGGCGAGGCCGCGAATGATGAAGATACCCAGCAGCGCCCAAGGAATCCAACGGATCACCGTTGGATCCTTGTCGACGAAACTGCCGTCCAGCATCGGCTTCATCAGCCAGGCAAAACCGGTCTCGGTGGCGGCCACCACGGCCATGCCGAAAATGGCGAACACCAGAATCGGCCAATCGCGCCAGGCATAGCCCAGCAGGCGCCGGTAGATCTGACCCGGCGTCTGCTGTTGTCCAGCCTGACTGGCCAGGCGCTGTGTGTGGGAATCGGCGGGCATGATGCGGTAATATGTAAACCGCTATTCTTGGTTGGACTTGACGGTGGCGAAATTGAGATGCACAAAGCCCAGCTGGCGCGCCGCGTCCATCACCGTGATCACCGCCTGATGCGGGGTCTGGGCATCGGCGCTGAGGATGATCGGCGGATCCTTGCGATCACCCGCCACTTCCTGCATGGCCTTCTTCAGCGTCTCGATCTTGGAATTGATGACTCGCTTGCCATTGACGTAAAAAGTGCCCTCGGCATCGACGGTCACTTCTAATGCAAAATCATCCGCAGGAACCACGTTGGCGGCCGCCTGCGGCAGCACGATCTCGATCTCGGATTCGCGCTCGAAGGTGGTAGAGACCATGAAGAAGATCAGCAGCAGGAACACCACGTCGATCAGCGGCGTGATATTGACGTCCAGTTCTTCCTTGCGGTCGGAGCCGATATTCACTGAGTGGACTCTCCCGTGCCGACCTCAGTCTCACGCTCACCATGGATCACTTCCACCAGTTTGATGGCCTCCTGCTCCATGAACACCACCAGGCCATCGATGAGTCCGCGGAAATAGCGGTAAAACATCAGGCTGGGAATGGCCACGGAAAGCCCCGCCGCCGTAGTGATCAACGCCTCGGAGATACCGCCGGCCAGCACCGCAGGATTGCCCACGCCCTGCGAAGTGATCACGCTGAACACCTTGATCATACCAATGACAGTGCCCAGCAGACCCAGCAGCGGGGTGATGGCGGCGATGGTGCCAAGGGAATTCAGGTAGCGCTCCAGCTCGTGCACCACATGGCGACCGGTTTCCTCAATACTTTCCTTCATTATCTCGCGATCATGCTTCATATTCGCCAAGCCCGCGGCGAGGATGCGCCCCAGTGGCGAACTCTTGCGCACACTTTCGATTTGCTCCGGGGTCAGCTGACCCTTGGCATGCAGGTGCCAGATCTGCGCCACCAGGTGCTTGGGGGTGATGCGCTTGCGCTGCAGTGACCACAGTCGTTCACCGATGATGGCCAGGGCGATAATGGAACAGAGAATGATCGGCAGCATCAGCCAGCCGCCGGATTGCACGATCTCGAACACGTTGGATTTTCCTTGCTTTCAGATTGGGCGTTACTGTAACAGAGACGCCGTTTAGCCGGAAGATTCCATGCGCCGTGCCATGTTTTCTTTTCGCCACTGTCAGGTGGGCAGTGCCCACCCTACAAAAACAACATCACTCTGGTTTATGGACGTTTTTTGGCAGTGATTAATATCTTCGTGCTCTCTGTGGTGAAAAACCAAAAGCCGAAGCGATAACTCAAAGCGGTCGGGCGCTTGTCATACCCTGCGGCCCATCAATACCACCACGAAGGGCACGAAGAATTTCTCCACGGCCGGGGCAGAGAAATCCATCGACTGTAGGAGCGGGCCATGCCCGCGATAGTCCCGCCTTTCACCACAGAGATGAGAGG
>CAZTPE010000005.1:11404-30602 GCA_964614545.1 uncultured Ectothiorhodospiraceae bacterium | reverse complement strand
TTTATTCCATCGTCTATCTGGTCGTCCTGTTCACCAGCATGGTGTACGACTCTCTGTAACAAAACGCCGCGCAAGGAAGCGCCACACAAAGAAAAGTCGTCATCCCTACTATCATTACCTGCCTGACATCAACGATGTAACCAGAAGGTCTTACCCGTCTGGCATGCCCTTAATTCCACACATCAAACTCCCTGTCGGCATACCCTGACAAGTGATATCCTCACCAGCAAGCGGCAAGTAAGAGCATACAGGTCGCCAATTGAGCTTCTCAAAATAGACACAGGATAAGGGTACAAAAAGAACAGATATGGCGACAACCGACCCCAGGAAAAATAATTTTCGATACCGCTGGCTGATCGGCGCGGCGCTACTGATCAGCCTGCCTCTCTTTGTATGGTCAGTCAGCGAAATTCTGGATACCAACAAGAAGATAAGCATCCCCCTGCCCTTGCTATCGACATTACGCCCCGAGCCCCTCCCCCTGGAAAGCTTTTCACTCACCGACCAGTATGGCCAGCCATTCACCCTCGACCAACTAAAGGACAAATGGTCTTTCGTCTTCTTTGGCTATACATCCTGTCCGGACGTATGCCCAACCACCCTTGCCGAAATGGTCAACATCGCCGATATTCTCGCTGAGAAAAAACAAGACGACAATATACAGTTTATTTTTGTCTCCGTAGATCCGGAAAGAGATACTGTCGAGTTGCTAAAGGATTACATGGGCTACTTTAGCCCCACATTTATCGGACTGACAGGCCGTCAATCAGACATTGATGCACTGACCCGGCAGCTGAATATACTGACCATTCGCAAGCCATCCGAATCACCGGACAACTATCTAATCAACCATGCATCATCGATTATGCTGATCGACCCGAAGCGCCGCTGGTTTGCCAGTTTTTCACCGCCCGTCAACGATCAACGAATCGTCAAACAATTTAGCCTACTCCGTGATTACTACGAAAAATAAACTCAACAACCACATGTAGGATAGGCACATTTTGTGTGCCCACGCGGAATTGCAGAGGACGGGCTGATGCCGTGGGCACAAAAACCTGTCACCCTACTGGACTCAAGAACACGCGAACGATGCGGTTCGCTACCGCTCACCAGCATCCTACATAGACTAATAATATAAAAGCCGGGCTTCATTCACCAAGCCAACCTGCTGTCACTGCGCCCGCACAGGTCCGATGATATCGACCCGGACGGGATAGCCTTCCAACTGTTTGGGCAGCTCCAGGCTTTCCACGCTGGCCTTGTCTTCCACGCCGATGATAATCACGGTGCGGCCATCCGAAGCCCGGCCGATGCCGACGGAGAGCACGCCGGGCAAGGACAGAAGCCTGGACTCATGCTTGGATTTGACCTCGGAAATGGATGTCGTCACGGCCAGTGCCTCGCTCGCTGCACAGAGAATTGCCATCATCAGCATCAGCGCCCGTAACCTGCGAGTCATAGCGTCAGGTCGAGCGCTGAAAAAACATGCTCTATGCGATTGATGATTGTGCTCTGCTCACTGCCGGCAAACAGCAGACCCAGCAGCTGGTTTTGCGTATCCAACACGGCAGAACCGCTGTCGCCTCCCTGACTCATAGCACCGGCCATGAGCTGGTCTTTGAACAGTGCGGTGCGTCCGCCACCGTATTGTACATTGACGGTGACATCCACCTGCTGGATCTCACCCTCGGTAAGGCCCGTGGTGCGGCCCATTTTCTTTATCGCCATCCCCAGCTCACCGCTGACAAGCCCCTGAATGGCACCGATATTCATGATCTCCGCCTTGACGTCCTCCTCCCGCAGCGGGCTGGCGATGGCGGCATCCACCAGGTTTTCCCCGATGGCGCGCACGCTCACGGCCCGCAGGCGGGTATCGCTACCCAGGGTGCCGGCAAGGACATTCAGAAATGCAGCAATGCCGCCAGCAATGGAACAGCCGCTGGGGTTATCGGGCAGGCCCGAAAGTTCAATGGGGACAAAATCCTTTAGTACCGCAATCTGGTCTGCCGGGTTGGTGCCGCCATCGTGGGAGCCGGGTTGCAAGATGGCATCACCGATGGCGGCTTCGTTACTATTGGCCAGGACATGATTGTTGGACAGGATCACCCACTCTCCATTACGCCGCACCCAACAACCCAGGGTGCCAGCGGTGATGTCCTTGTGGCCAACGCTAACCCCGCCGGGTGCGGGCCGGAAACGCCCGGTCGGCGCCTGCCAGGCACGGATGCGACCGGTTTCAACCACATCGGTAGGAATACCGCCCAGTTGTGGCGGTATCAGATCGCTGGCCGACAGAGCACTGACAGGTAGCTTCTTTTCCACGGAACAGATGATACCCGGCGTCGTGGAGCGTTTGCCGTGCACCATTTTATAACCGACGCCGGTGGCGACGACATTGCGTCGCGCCAGCAACTCCGTGGCATGTTGCTGTAGCAGGCTGCGTGCAGTATTAACGGCGTCAGACATTTATCAACCTCCTTGCGAGTGTGTGATGAAACAGAAACACAGGCGCCATCACCTACCACAATAGTAGCTGTTACCTGTTTAGATTAGGCCTGATAATATCCGCGCCCTCAAGTCGGGCCAGCACCCATTCAAATTGGTAGTTTAAAGATCAGAGTTTAGGGCTCAGAATTTGGCAACCTGCTCAGTGCTCAGAGTATCTTACAAAAAGATTAACGTCCCACCTCCCCCAAAGTCCATACCCAACAACCACTACACAACCACGACTAAGTCCGGCATGTTAAACCTTAAATATGAATAACTAAAAATACCGGCTATTCAATCCATATTTGCCACAAACAGATACATACACTGTAAGGCAATATTACCAATCACACCCAAGCACAACGCAAATAAATGATAAATGTAAATCAACTACGCTGTACGAAAATCAAAACGCCTTTATAGAGGTTGATCCTTTCCAGTTATATCACTTATGCCTTGCCACCCTGCGCAATAATTATTGCTGAACAACCTCCATAAATCCCTATCCAGGGCAGTCTTTACCTGACCATAAACAGGCATTCCCCGATCTTTCCGGCAACCACTTTTGTGAAATATTTGTAACCGCTTATCGCCTGAATTTTTTACCATAACTCATGGAAAAAGATCGCTCCATATCCTACGCTTAAAAATACGCAGTACACAGAACACCGGGCCAGGCTTGGATCAACATTCCGATGTAACGCGAGGTTAGACAGCAGATCATGCCTTCCCTGTTTTCCATGTTTCGTCGACGACCTGAGCCTCCTTCTCACGAGGACATTGCCCGGCTGCCCATCTCCGCGGAGCGGGATCCGGTACTTTCCCCTCTGTCGCTCGTAGCGCACAGCGCCCCTTCTCCTGGCCAGGTTCTCAGCAACATGCTGGACATACTGCGTGGCTACCTGCCGTCGCCAGGACCCTCGTTACCCGCGCCCAGACTTTCAACGGTCAGCGTCAAGCAACGGCCGGTTGGTATCGGCAACTGGCGCGGTACCGAACGTCGCGGACCACTTGCTGAGATCAGTTTGAAAGGCGGGCGCCTGGATGTTGTGGTACGTTTTCAATTGTGGGCGGATACGGTGAACAGCGTGGAAGACATCGTAGACACACTTCATAGCGACTTACTCACTGATTCTAGCCAACTCTGGGCCGATGGCTTTCTGCGTTTGGAATTAATTGAAACCAGTTCGGCCGAATTCATCGGCAGTCCCATCAATGCCTGGAGAAAAACCGCCGATTACAAAATACTCTACGAGTACCACTATCATGACCTCGACGGCGCAGAAAGCATTATTGCCCGCATTCCCATTCACAGTGACCCGGAGCAACACGACTCACCTGAAAGAGAAACCACGCAGGTCACCGATGAGCTAAGCCGATGGGATGATATCCAGGCACCACCACTCAACGTTTCGGCGACAGTTAAAGCTAAAGTTCGTATTTATGGATTAGCCAGCCTCGCATACCACCCATCACCATGGTTGGGGAACCCTGTCACTATTGCCCGTCTGCAACGGAATTCACCCGCGCCACCGACCACCTACCCAACGTTAGTGGAATTTCACGCTGCGGTGACGAGGAAAGTGAATCCAGATCTTCATGCACAAATTGTCTTTCCATCTCTTTCTGATTTCCTGGCTGCCTTCGATTCCGCGGGGGATTCTTTCGGACTGGGCGATTGGGATGAAAACGGCACACCTGATACGTATGAACCCGGCACATTGGCATTCGATCCACCACTCATACTGGGCAGTAGCAACGATCTGCTGCGTATCTCGTATCAAGACACGGCCTTTGACAGTAAAGCGGTTGTTTATCTGCGGGCCGGCGTCCATTAACTGTAAGTTGTCGTCCACCAGAAACCTGTCGGACTTAGGCAATTGTAGTGGGCAACGGTAGGAAAGCGATGACAAATGATCATGATTTTGAGGCGCATAGTAGGGCAATGCAAGGAAAAATCAGGGGTATTTGGACCGCTCTCCCATCAGCGTAGTAGAGCATTCCTAAATCCGACAGGCTTCTGGACAGTACACTACACAATAGGGCTCATAGCGCCCAAGGAGAAGTGATTATGGCTGAGATGATTTTACCCGGGACGTATATCGAGGTTCGTCCCGAAGGTCTGATTGTGCCAAGCCGGGTATCGGTCGGCACCGTGGGTGTCGTGGGCACTGCAAACAAAGGCCCCGTCAGCGATCCCGAAATATTGGGTAGTTATTCGGAAGCTCGCCAGGTATTTGGCGCCTACGATGCCTTTGTCGACGGAAAAAGCGATGAGCTGACGCTGGTGCGCGCACTGGAACAAGCCTTTAACCACGGTGCGACAAGCGTTATCGCTGTGCGTGTCGCCTCAGGCACAGCGGCAAAAGCCGACTTTACCCTGACCTCTTCATCCGGCGACTGCTGCAGACTGGCTGCCGCTTCGGAGGGCGAGTGGGGAAATGAGATCGAGATCAATGTCTGGGATGCCGACGAACACAGCTACGTCAGCGGCGAAGAACACACCGGTGGCGGCGCGATTACATTAAATTACACACCCGTGGTGCAAAGCGCCCGCAACCGAATCAGCGTCTTTGAGGACGCCAGCCAACAGACCCGCCTGATGCAGATCATTTACACCGGCAGTGCCACTGCCGGACAGGTCAAGATCGACACAGCAAGCGGGACCCTGACTTTCGCGACCGGCGAGGATCCACTGGCAGCCGATACGCTTACCGCTTCCTACGTGGTCAATAAATCCGCCAGCATAAAAGTGACATTGCGCCACAGCGTCGGCGAAGAAGTCTACACCGTGGCCAACGGCGATGATTTGGTCGCAGATATATTGGCATCATCCACGCTTGTGGAAGGCATAGCACTCACCAATTCCTCCGAACTTCCCGATAAATTCAGCGCGGTCGACGATTTTCGTTTATTCGGCACCGGCAGCAATACGCGGGGAGACAACGGCGCCGTGGGAGCCAGTTATAAAACGGGCCTGGACAAGCTACTCAACGAGCCCGCGCACATCATCGTCGCCGCAGGCCAGCATCATGGCAATATTGGTGCCGACCTGACCTCACACTGCCAGGTCGCCTCATCGGATGCCAACAAGCGAGAACGTATCGGCGTCGTGGGCAGCGGCCCCGATGACGATTTGGATGCCATTCTGGGTCACTCCCTGAACAGCGACAGGATAATCTTTGTCGCCCCGGGACTGAAAGCGGTGGATGCCACGAATGGCAAGGAAGTCACGCTCCCCGGCGCCTACAGTGCGGCGGCGGTGGCGGGCCTCATGGCCAGCTTCTCACCCCACATCAGCCTCACCAACAAACCTCTGGCCATCCGCGGCCTGGAGGAAAAATACACCAATGCCGAACTCACGCGACTGGTGCAGGCGCGCGTTTTGGCCGTACAGGAAAAGCTGGGCTTCCGTATCGTCAAGAGCATCACCACCGCCACCAATACCGCGTGGCACCAGATCACCACCCGGCGCATTGTCGACTACGCCAAATTCGGTGTCCGTTCGGCGGCCAATCCCTATATCGGCCTGCTCAACAACGAGCGTGTACGGGGCGCATTACGCGCCACCATCAACAGCTTTCTGGCCGAAATGGTCAATGACGAGATGCTGATCAGCTATGAACTGGATGTAACCGCCAGCCGCGACGAGGAGCGCCAGGGGATCGCCCGGGTCACGATCGTGCTACGGCCAACGTTCAGCATCGACTTCATCAAGATCACCATGTATCTAGAGTAAGGAGACCTGCCATGGCATTAACCAACGTTTATACGGGCGCAAATGGAACTCTCACCCTGGCGAGCGAGGACACACCGGAAGGCCAGGACGCCAGCGCCGTCATGACCACCTATGAAATGACCACCGTGGGGCGGGTCACCAACGTGGAAGTCCACGTTCAGACCGAGCTGGAAGAATTTCATGAAATCGGCCGCCGCCACGCCGTCTCGCTGCATCCGGGCGACATCCATATCAGCGGCAATGTGGGCCGGGCCTACGTCAACGGCGCGCTCTTGTTCCTACTGATGGGCCGGGGTTCCGCCCCCACCAATATCGCTGAACCCTATGTGCAGCCTACCTTCAATATCACCCTGGCCCTGGCCGATCCTGCGGCACCCGGCAACAGTGTTTCACTGGAATTAAAAGGCGTTAAATTTCAAAACTGGAGTTATGCGCTGCCCGAGGATGATGTGGTCATGGAGAACCTGAGCTTCAGGGCATTGACGATCCGGGTAATTGACCGCGCCGCCCCCAGCGGTGGCGGTGAAGCCACGGCGCAGGCGCCGACTTTTGAGGACTCCGCAAACGCTTAGGAACGTGCGCGTTCCTTAACTGAGGGAGTGATCATTTATGACGCTAACGGCCGAAGAGTTGCTGGCTGGCAGTGGCCTGACCCATGAAGTGGACGTTCCCGCGGAATTTCTCGGCCCTGACGAGGGAGAGGCAGCGGCGCGGGTCTTGCTCCGGCCGCTCACGGTACATGACCTGCAACGGATCGATAAGGCCAGCCGTGAGGACGAAGCCCTGTCGGCAGGCTTGATGATCCAGCAAGCCATGGTGGAGCCACCATTGAATCTCGATCAGGTGACGAAGCTGCCAGCAGGCTTGGCCAAGTTTCTGGTCGAACAAATTAACAGCATCAGCGGCATCAACACTCCCAGAAATGCACTGGCTGAATTGGTTCAGGCGCCTCTGGCAAAGGCCTGCTTCGTGCTCGCCAGGGAGTTCGGCTGGACACCGGAAGAAGTCAGCGGAATGACCATCGGCCAGATCCTGCTCTATCTGGAAATGGCCAATAACGGCAGTGAGGGATCATGAGACAGAAACCACTACTTACCGTTATTGATCAACGTGCAGCATTCGCAGCAGGCATGGCCCCAGCCCAATGGATCAGAGAACAACGGCAGAAACTGGAATGGCTCGGATTTCCGCGGCGCCATTCGGCATGGTTAAAGTCCTTCGCGGCAATGTCGCCCCACCTGCATCCCGACCAACCCCTCTGGGGGGATACCTTGCCGGCCCTGCTGGGTGAATGGACCCAGCAAGCAGAATTGCCGAGTGAGACACAACGGAAACCTGGCTCCAAGCCCTCCCCTGCCTCTCTCGCTGAGACGCAATGGCTCAAAGATTTCAGCACCACCAAGGGCGACAAGTGGCACACCCAGGAAACCCGACCCCGACCACCGTCTTCCCGCATCAGGCAGACACCCGCAAACCCGCAGCAGAGGCGGCGGCCCAGTGCATCATCGTCTCTTACGCCGCACTCCACAGCGATAACGGATCAGTTCCTCCCCCCGCTGGTGACAACGGAAAAGCCCTCACTAAGTGGCAAACCCAAACTGCACAGGCTGCAATCAAGGATCGCCGAAAGCATATTGAAAAAAATAACGGGCAATCACCTGAACGCATTACCCGCCTCATCAACGCTGCTTGATAAATCCCGTGGAAAACCCTTTGTGCCATTCAGCGATGTTCAAATGAAGCATCCTCCCCCTGCGGTGGATCATCCGACGCTACGGCAAAACCAGCAAAGCTGGCAAAACGGCATCGCTGAGCGTGTCCTGATGACCATGAAGACGAAGGCCCTCGGCGATCCAAACCGGAAGACACTGCCCGGCCCACCGGAAGCGCTGATCGGACAGTGGCAGTTGACGCTCGATGGGCCACAGGCCCTTCACGAGCAGCTGGTCCGGTCCACCGATTCAAAGGCGAAGGCCGATAAACAATCCCTTCATCACACGAAGCCAGCAGCACCCGATACCGCAAAAAAAATGCCGCTGGGCAACCAGACAATGGACAAAGATTCGCAGGGGTGGATTCCAGAAACGGCCGAGCCGAGTCCGACGGCACCCCCGGCAGCAAGGACCACTGGCAACACCGAGGTTATGCGGAAACATGGACGCCCTGACGCCCCAAATGTGGAACAAAGGCATCAGCAACAACCATTGTTTGCAGCCCCCGGCCCCGATCGCGACGGGACACAAGCCATGCCGGCCGAACCGATCCTGGATGGTTTGATACACGAGGCTGCATCCGGAATACCCGGCATCACAAGCAAGTCTCTAGCCCCTGGCCATGGTCCGTTACCGGCAAACCCACCTGCGCCCAGCGGGCAGACCCGTCCGCCGACAGTATTGGACAAACCGCTGGCGGCGCAACCGGACCTGGGCGATCTCGCCAACCAGATCAAGCAGATATTGGATGACGAGGCCCGCCGCCACGGGATTGATGTATAGCGCTGGAGCAACAGGCAAAGGAAACAGGCAACCATGCGGCCCATGCTGGACGATATCGAATTGCCCCAGGTGCAGGAAATCCGCGCCCATGAGCAACGCGCCCTGGCCGAGCACAAGCCCCCGGCCATGGCCGGCAGCGTCCTGCAAAATCTGGGGCGCCGGCCGGCCTGCTTAATCATCGGCGGTATAAAAACGGGACCGGGCGCCCTGGACTTTGTCGAGACACTGAATGACAAATTCCGCGCCGGTGATCCGGTGACCTTCATCGCCGACATCGTGGCAGACGCCGAATTAGACACCATGCTGATTGACGATCTCAAGTTTCAGGAGGTCGCAGGCAAGCCCCAGCATTACGCCTATGTCCTCACCTTGCGTGAGTATATCGAGCCGGTGGAACCTGAGGATACGTCAATACTGGACACCGACATCCTTGACCAAGTCGATGATCTCATGGACGACCTCATCGACGGCCTGGATATTGGCCTGGACTTCGGCACTGGCCTTGAGCGATTCGTCAAGCCGCTGGGCGACATGCTGAGCCGCTTGAGGAGTTTCCGCAGCACCCAGGGTTAACCGTAATAGTTAACCACAACAACGGCTAAACACAACGACCAAGGAGAGCGTGACATGGCTGAAGACAACCTGTTCGAACAGTTAAAAAGTGTACTCCAGGACTTCAAGGATTTTCTGGACACCAACGTGCCGACGATTAAACCGGCGATCCAGGCCTTGGCCTCCCTGATCCCTCAGATTGTTGACCTGCTCGATCTGTTGATCGGGCTGATGAACGACCTCAAGACGGAAGTGCAAAACCTGGATGTCAGCGCTATACCAGGCTTGGATCAAGTCTCCGAATTCACCGGCCAAATCACCACGTTTCTCGACACCACCAAGGATCTTCTGCCGGACCAGGCAAGCACCATCGAGGAAATCCGCAGTGTTGCCAATGTGGTCACCGGTCTGCCGTCGCTGGACGAGGTCAAGACGGAAATCCTCGCCCTCATCGACGCCATTACCGCCCATCTGAATTCACTCAAGCCTTAAACCTAGGTTAAACGAGGAAGCAACAGAACACACGCCCCATAAACCCGGACACTGGCCACGGAACGATCATGCCACAAGTAAGACCCATGCTTGACGACACCGAGCTGCAACAGGTGCAGACCATCGATGTCGATGGCGACCAGGTTTTGCTTCGCCACAGCATTCCAGGACTGGAGGGCGACTTCCTTCAACGCCTGAACCGACGGGCAAGCCGTATCCGGCTTTCCGGGGTATTGACCGGTGCTACGGCCAGGGACGACCTGAAAACCTTGCGCGACAAATACCGCGCCGGCGACCCCGTGTCTTTTGTCGCCGACATCACCACCGCCACCCGCATCGGTGAGGTCTTGATCCAGGAGCTGAATGTGCGGGAATTGGCCGGCAAACCGGAACGCTTTGAATACGCCTTTTTATTACGCGAATATCAACCGCCACCGCCGCCACCCACACCGGTCACGCCCATCACGCCACCGCCACCCTATGTGCCTATCACTCAACAAGTGGGCAACCTGATTGTCGAAGTCATCGTCGAAGGTCAACCCAACTACGACTTCGACCGCATCACTGTCACCGTCCAGGGCACACAGCAGGACGGCACCAACTTGCCGGAACGTACCCTGACAAACCGCACAGCTGACAACATCTGGGAGGAAAACAACTTCCCCGCTGGTTCCTATACCGCCGAGGCCGTGGCCGCCGAAGATGGCATGACCGGTTCTGAAACTGCGGAAGTCCGTCCGGGCGAGACCGAGCAAGTAACGATCACCTTGCGTCCCGGCACTACCGTCGCCCATGCCTTCATCGTCCACTTCACCTTCGACCGCGCCTTCATCGAGCCGTGTTTGATGCACGTACTGAAGCGGGTGGCCGACTACGCCCAGGGTCATAGCGACAAAAAACTGGTCATTGTCGGCCACACCGACGAAGTGGGCAGCCAGGGTTACAATATTTCACTGGGCGACCGACGTGCCCGCACCGCCTATGCCGCCCTCACCTATGGCGCCGCCCCCGACGCAGCCGTGGATGAATGGAACGAAATCCGCCGTCCGCGCCCCGTTGGCGAAACCCCCAGCATCCATGAAGGTCGCGGTGGTTGGGGCATTGTGGAATATCAATACATGCTACAGGATCTGGGTTTTTATCCAGGCAATGTGGACGGTCAGGCCGGCCCACTTACCGACCATGCCATTACCACCTTCCAACAAACCCACACCGCCGACGGATTGACCGCCGACGGCATCATCGGCGACGACACCTGGCGGGTGCTGATTAACGAATATCTACTTCACTACAACCTCAACATACCGGCGACGCAGTTTCTGCCCAATTGCAAAAACGAAATCCTCAAATGGCTGAGCTGCGGCGAACTCATGCCGCTACCCACCACACCGCGCCCCTGCAGTTCGCCTGCCTGGCGTCCCAACCGCCGCACGGAATTGCTGTTCACCACAGCCGATACCCTACCCTGCCCCGTGCCCCAGCCGGTAACCTTTGACCTGCCACCACCCGATGGTATCGGCGGCGGCTGGTGCGTTGGCCCCGGTGATCCCGATAACCCGTGTTGTTTCGTCACCCGCGATAGCAATGAGCGCAACAAATGGCTGATCCAGCCGGCGGAAGCCGGCTCGGTAACTGTACAAGGTACTATTCACTTCGAAGACGGCTCACCAGCGGCCAATGTGGAATACATCCTCATCGCGCCCGATGGCAAATACCTGCACAAGAATGCCAGCGGCGGCGCAGACGATGGCGAAATTATCTGTGGCAATAACAAGGGCTCTCCCAATCCCATACGCAACCGAACCGACAGCAACGGCCAATTCGATCACCCCGATCCAACGCCGGTGGGCGTCTACACCCTGGAAATTAGAGGCCCCTATGTGGCGCGGGCGGCCAGCGACACCTCCGGCACATGCAATGGCAATGTCGTCTGCCAACATCTGGACGGCAGTGCGATCTTCGATGTCATCGTCTTCCCGCTGGCGACGACCTTTGATCTGCAAGTGACCAGCGCCGTACAAATCGGTGGCCCCACCAGCACTGATTATCTGGCCCTGCGGGCGGATACCGAATACGTCATCGTCACAGCGGTCTTTCCCACCGGCACCTGCACCCCGCCCAGCTATATCACCTGGACCGGCGGCGAAGAGGTTCCCAATTCACCATCGCAACGGCGGGTCAGCCGGGCGGCCAATGGCGACACTACCATCACGGCCACCATGACCTCCACTGGCATCACCCGGTCGGTCACCATCACCGTCGCCACGCTCCAGATAACTCAGATCACCTTCAACCACGACGCCGCCAGGGCAACCACCGACGCCTTCAACATCCGCCGCAACGCCACAGCGTTCATCGCCACACCGGAGTGGCAACAAGGTACCAGCGTCGATCCCCAGGACACCCTGGCTGCTTACTCGATCCAGGGCACCCAAGGCAACACCATCACTGTCCAGACCCGCTTTCAACTCTCAACACCGACGGCCCTGCCCGTAGAAATCCGAGCAGTGGCGCCCACCGCCCATGTGATGGGCGAAGTCACCATGAAATCCGCAGCGCTTTTGCCCACCGGCGCGACCAACCCTGAACTGTTCAATCTGCAAAACGTACAAATCTGGAGCCAAGGCGTCGGCCGCCACGACATCGCCTGGAACTGGCAGGCCCGCCTTCAGGCCAGCGAACCGTGGGTGGCGATCGGTACTACCCAGGCCAGAATCTACGTCGTGCTGGAAGAACCCAATCTGCCGTGGCAACAAACGCCCCACAACGCCGCCAACACCCAACTGCCCTGGGTCGAAGTTCTGGATTACGCCTGCCAGTGGGCGGCCAGCAACACCGACGTGGATACCGCCGCCGCCAGTGTCACCGCCGATGTCTACGCCCTCGGCACAACCATCATTGAATACGACTGTGCGGGCGGCGGCGGCACCCACTACGCCAGCCCCGACTTCAACTGCACCGCATTCCTGGAACGGCTGGGCGGCAGCGCCGGCAATGGCAGATATGTCAACTGCTCGGACTGCGCCACCATCGTCTCGACCTTCGCCAATATTCTGGGTGCCGACCTGTGGCAATCCCGGATGGGTGATGACTTCGATCTCAATCCGATTCTCGCCATTGGCTCCACCACCTGGCAAACCGCCTGCAACTGGGGCGGCTTTAGTTACCACGAAGTGGCCTGGAAAGGTGCCTGCAGCGTCGACGAGGAGGTCTTCGACGCCTGCCTGCAGGTCGATGGCGACAGCGATCCAACCGCGGCGCCCCACACTGCCCTGCTGCCCACCAACATGCGCTTCGGCAGCACCGGCGACGGCGATTACCGCGACCACCTGGCCGCCGACACGCCAAGTGGACGGCCCAACTGTAACCCCCAGCCTGCCACCACGCGACGCCACCGCAGAGTAATTTAGGATAAACGAGAACCAAAACATGACACCGGATGACGAATCCCTGAGCCACTTAAAACAACGCCACAACTATGACAGTTGGCGCGGCATCAACACCCTCGATGAAGAACTTTTCATCTGGCACTTCGTGTTGTGTGGCGATGAATTCCCTGGTTGGCGGGCACTGCGAATTCAAGCCCTGGAATCGCCCGACTCACCGCCCTATATCACCTCGATCTGGCAAGGCCCCGTCGAGGACAAGGAGCAGCTTCTCAACCTGGATGTCTTCGAGTGCAAATCACGGCTGGATGCCCATCAATGGCTGCTCGAACGCCTGGGCGAATTCATGTCACCCCTCATTGAACGCCGCGAGGATCTGGAAATCGGTGACATCGCATTTGCCGGCCCCGGAGGCACGCAGATTCTGTTTGCCCGCGCCAACTTGGTGGTGTCCTTAGCCAACGGCGGCGCCGATCTGGTGCAGGTCAACGATTTGGCCACCGCCTTGGACAACCGGATCATTCACCGCCCCGACAGCACCGGCCTCAAAGTTATCTCCGAAATTCTGCCACCGGACTTCGCCCTCTCCGACGACAGCACCAGCGCCCCCATCGCACCCGGCCCGCTAGGTTCGCTGGTAGGCAAGCGCTGGTACAAACTGTTTTCAGCCTCCGGAGAAATCACCAGTGACGGCAACCGTCTGCACTACACATCCGCGACAGCAGGGCCTCATGAAGTCACCACCTTCTCCGTCGCCTGTGGCGGCGCAAGCGGTTAACCGGGAGGACACATGCTCAGACCCGCCTACAAACTGACCCTCGGCAACCGCATCGTCGACACCACCGACGAGCCCCAGGCCAGTACCGTCACCGACCTGCGCCTGGATCTGGATATCGATACACCCGCCGACCGGGCATTGTTGACACTGGGCCAGGTGGACGGTTTAAATCCAGCACGTGATGACGACACCGTAATCGAGCTGGGCTATGCCGACAACAGCGGTTTAACCCAGGTGTTTAGCGGCACGGTGATGCACGCCAAACCGGGATTAATCACCAACCACATCACCGCCCACAGCCCTGCAGCGACATTGCTGCGCACCTATGTCGATCAAACTTACGAAAGCAAAACCGCGGGCGACATCGTCAGCGATCTGGCCGATCAGGCGGGCGTCGATGTCGCGGCCACGGAACCTGGCATCACCTTCCCCGCCTATGTCATCAACAGCCACCGCAACGTTGAAACCCACATGCAGGAACTGGCGGCACTGTGCGGCTTCGATTTTTATTTTAACGACGCCGGCAAGTTGGTGTTTAAACGTTTCACCAACGGCAACACCGTACACGGCTTCAACTACGCCGAACACATTATCGAACTGGATGTGCCGCAATCGACACCGGCGGCGGCATCAGTGGAGGCCTGGGGTGAAAGCCCCGGCAGCGGCGCCGACGAATCCTGGGCGTGGTTGACCAAGGATTTCAGCGATTCCAAGGGCAGTGCCGGCTCGGGCGCACCTACGTTATTGCTGGAGCGCCCCGCACTACGCACCGCCAACTCTGCACAAACCGCCGCCGATGCAAGACAGACAGCGATCAATCGCCGCACCCTGCGCGGGCGTTTACTGAGCGTCGGCCGTCCGGAAGTCAAGTTAGGCGACGCCATTCACCTCAGCGATGTACCGGACGCCGATCTCAACGGCACCTACCAGGTGCGTGCCATCACCCATCGCATCACCAAGGCCGAGGGCTTCACTACCACCATCGATTTTCGCAGCATGGCTTAATTAAGGGAGCAACACGATGTCCACCATCGTCAACACGATTCAGGAAATCATCCGTCACGAATTGCGCAGTGTACGCATTACCGAACTGGGCATCGTCGAGTCTGTATATCCCCACAGCTCTGACAGTGACAAGGACAATTACGGTTGCGACGTACGGCTGAAAAACAGTGGCCTGCTACTGAAACGCGTGCCCGTCATGACCGGCCACATTGGCACGGTCGCCATTCCCAATATCAATGACCTGGTGTTACTCAACTTCGACAAGGGTGATATCAACCAGCCCATCATCATTGGCCGGCTGTATAACGACGAAGACCGGCCACCGCCCAACAATCCGGACGAGGTGATCTTTCGCCTGCCCCTGGCCGCGAACGATGACAAGACCATCAAGGCGGCGATTCGCAACCTTCAAGACAACACACCGCCACGGGAAATCCTCGTCGAGATGTCCCCCAAGATCACGGTGCGGATTACCGACGGCACGGTCACCGCCACCGCCGGCAATACGGAAATGAAGCTCGACCAACCCAACGGCAGCGGCGGTACGGTCACCGTCGTCGCCGGGCGCACCAAGATCACCATGAATCAGGATGGCGACGTGTCGGTGGAAGCCGCCGGCGCCATGAGCTTCAAGGCGACACGTGATCTCAGCCTGGAAGCACAGAACATCAGCATCAAAAGCCAGATGGACACCCACATCGAAGCGGGCATGCAGGCAACGCTGAAAGCCAACATGGGCGCAACGGTCAACGGCGGCCTGTCGGCGACAGTGCAAGGCGTCACCACCTCGATTAAAGGGCTCACATCGTTCTCGCCATGATCACCGGCCGATCTGCTCACGCCGAGAAAACGATAAGCACGACGACAGACACAGACCAACATTTAACAGATTAAGGAGACATATCATGCCAGGCCCTCCCGTATCCATCGGCGCTGCCGTGGTGATTACGCCCGGCGCCGCCGGCCCACCGGACACCGGGACCATCACCGCCGTGCTGCCACCGTTTATCACCGCCAACGGCATGCCGTTGGCCACCAGTGGCTCCATCTGTCTGATGGTCAATTCCCTGTCGGGTATCCCCTACCCGCTGGTGATCGGGCCCATCGCCAGCAGCGGCGTGAACGTGGGCGGCCGGGCGCTGGTGCGTATGGGCGACCGCATTCCCACACCTCCGGGGATCATGACCATATTGGGGCCACCCATTGCACCGTTCGTGAACGACCAATGGCCACCGTAACCGTCTGCGACGAGGAGCCGACACACCATGAGCCGCAATGAAGAACGATGGGGTAGCGATCTACGCCTGCTGCGCAACCTGGACTACCAGACTGACCGTGACCGAGGCCGGGATTTGGGCGTCATCACCCGGCCTGAAACCCGGCAACGGGATCTCGAAACCCTGACCGGCGCAGACAACCTCAAGCAAGCCCTGTTGCTGCGCTTCTTGACGCCGGCAGGTGAACTGGCCTTGCTGGGTCATCCCCAATACGGTTCACGGCTGTTCGAGCTGCTGGGTGAACTCAACACCGACACCACCCGCAATCGCGCCAAGCTTTATGTACTCCAGGCCCTGGCTGCCGAAGCCCGCGTCAAGGAAATCCTCTCGGTACGGGTTACCCAGAGCGCCAGCGACAGAGCCCGCATCGACATCAGCATTTCGTTGCTCGCCATCGACGACGACACGGTCTTGAATCTGGTGTTTCCATTCTTTCTCGAAGGAGGTGTAGCGCCGTGAAAGCCGATACCGTGAGCCTCGTGGAACGTCCCTATCAGGAAGTTGTGGACGATATCCTGACCGCCATCGTCGGCGGCGTGGTCAATGAACCGATTATCTTCGATATCAAAAGACTCGATTATGCCCTTGCCCAACCGGCGACCGATGTGCGCAACGTCACGGGCACCGTCAGCAAGGAAAGGCATGTCTTCCAGAAGGAGATCGACTATCTCTTCAGCGCCGGCGACAATGCACTGGTGTGGCAGCAGGGTGGCACCCTGCCGGACGACAACACCATCTTCTACGTGGACTATTTCAAGACGGAGAGCCGCTCACCACTGACGGATATCAATGTCGGCAGCGTCAACCGCACCCTCGGTGAGGCCATCGGCCGTGAGATCACCACGGTCTATCAGCAAATCAACCGCGCCTACCTGTCGGCCTTCGTCGACACCGCCGAGGGAAAGTCCCTGGACCTGGTCGTCGCCATCCTTGGCATCACCCGCAAGACCAAGGACTACGCCATCGGTTCCGTGACATTTTTCCGGGATCCGGCCATCACCGGCAACATCAACATTCAGGATGGCGTTCTGCTATCCACCACTAAGGCCGAGGTCTTTTTCCAAACCACCCAACCGCGCACCCTTCAACAGGGCCAGGTCCGCATCGACGCACCAATCCGCGCCACCGACGACTACAAGGGCGAGGCCGGCGAGGTAGCGGCCGGCAAGATCACCGAGACCCCTCAACCCGTCGCCGGCATCGCCCGGGTCACCAACTTCGACGCCACCTTTCTCGGCGTGGACGACGAAAGCGATGAAGAGCTGCGCCTGCGTGCCAAGGCCGCATTGCGCTCGCAAGGCAAGGCCACCCTCGCAGCGCTGACCCGGGTCATCGCCGAGGAACGGGCGGAACTGGTGGAGATTTGGGACCCCAACAGCGCCCCCGCAAAACAATCCGAACCGGGCACCACGATTCTGATGGTGGACAGCGAACCGGAACGCTTTCCCAGCCTGCAAACCCGCATCGAACAGACCCGCGCCGCCGGCGTGCGCACGACGCTGGTGGCCCGCTATGTCTACTTCAAGCCGCGCATGGTAGTGGAGATCGATAGTGGGCTCACCGCCGCCGGTAACGACAAGGTGGTCGAAGAGATCATCGCGGCATTGCAAGACTACGTCGACGGCCTCAGCAGTGGCGACCCCGCCGATGGCCAGGCGCTGCTCAGCGCGGCCAAGGGCGTGACGAACGTCAGGGAGGTGAAGATCGTCGATGTCATCGTGTGGCGCTCCGATGTCGCCAAGCCCGGGGCCGAAACCCTGGTCGATGCCATCATGGCGGCCTTGCAAGGCATCCAGCTGGACGATGCGGCCGTCGTTCGACAGAGCATTTCACAGGCCGTCAGTCAGGAAGCACCGGCCTTGCAGCCAACGGCCCAGCGCCTGCCTGATCGCGGTTTGCTACAAACACCAGCCGGCGAACCGGTGAGCGATGAAATGATCGAATCGGGCGAATTCCAGGTGAGCGCGAGCGTGGATGGCGAACCCTGGTGGGTGATGCTGGACATGGCGGCCGAAGACATCCTGCTGCTGGAAAAGGAGGACTGATTTGCCGACCAAGACGGATCGTATCCTGAGCTATCTGCCGGGCACCTTCAAGGCGCTACCACGGCCGTCGGCACTCTATGCCCTGGTGGATGCCTTCGGCAACGAATTGCAGTGGGCGGAGAACAGCCTGGCGGCGATCATGAGCGCCCACTGGGTGGATCACGCCGACCGCGGCGCCGAAACCCTTGACGACCTGACCAGATTCGCCGCGCTCTACGGCCTGTCGCCCCGGGCCGATGAGGACGTCGAAGAATTCCGCGAACATCTCAAGCGCTATATCCGCACCCTCCTCGAAGGCACGGTGACCGTGCAAGGCATCCTGCGGGTAACCGCCGAGGCCCTGGCGCTGCGCATCGCCGACGACCACGAACAGCTGGACACCTGGTGGAAGCGCGCTACTGATGCCCTCGTCACCACCCAAGCACGCGGTGATGACGCCAGCGCCCTCGTGCTGGGTGTCGACACCGTCACCATCGAGGGAAGTCCTCCCTTGCCTGCCCGCATCGCCGGAAGCATCGATATGGGTGGCGGCGTGGATCTGCGCGACACCCCTACCCTGCACCTGAAGATCGACGGCAGCGCGGCCATCGACATCGATGTCACCGCCCTGGCGGCCGACCCCACCACGGTGAGCCTGGGCGAATTAGTGGCCGCCATCAATGACGGGGCCGGCGTGACGGTGGCGCATCAGAACGGCCCTTACCTGATCCTCGAATCACCTACCGCCGGGCCCGCCAGCCGGATAGAGGTAGAGGATGTCAGCGATGACGCCGCCGAAACCATTCTCGGCCTGGCGCCACGCCACTACGACGGCGGCGATGCCTCGGCCGCCGGGGTAACCGGCAGCGTGGATTTGAGTGATGATATTGATCTAAGCAAAGAACGTTACCTGCGCCTGGCCGTCGACGGTGGCCTGCTGGCCGAGATCGACTGCGCCGG
>CAZTPE010000005.1:0-11304 GCA_964614545.1 uncultured Ectothiorhodospiraceae bacterium | reverse complement strand
GACCTCAGTAAAAACGCCACGATTCAGCTCACCATCGACAGCGGCACAGCCATCACCATTGATTGCGCCGGGGCCGATCCGGCGGCAACCTCGATCGATGAAGTGATCGCTGCGATCAACACCGCCACAGGCACCGCTGTCGCCAGCCACAATGTGCGCTTCCTGAGCCTGACCTCACCCACCACCGGCGCGGGCAGCGCCATTGTCCTGGGCAGCCCGCCCGACAACGACGCCACCGAAACTCTGTTCGGCTTTCGTCCCCGGGGTGCCGACGGTAGCGCCGCATCCACCGCGAGCTTCACCGGCCGGCGCGACCTTAGCGGCGGCGTCGACGTGATGGGTCGGTATTTTCTTAACATCGCCATCGACGCCGGCCCCTGGATAAGCATTGATCTGCGCACCACGGCGGCCAACCCCCGTGCCGCGACTCCGGCGGAGCTGGCGGCAGCGATCAACGCCGAACTGCCGACCGGCGTCGCCAGCCATGACGGCCGGTACTTGACCCTCACCTCACCGACGCCGGGTGCGGCCGGCAGTGTGGCCATCGAGCCGCTGATGGCCGAAAAGCAGCGACGCTTCGTGAGCCGCGCCATGATTATCGACGAGGCCGCGCAAGCCATCCTGGGGTTTGTATCACGGCAGACGCGGGGCGTAGCGGCCACCAACGCCCGGGTTAAGGGCAGTGCCGATCTCAGTCGCGGCGTGGACCTGCGGCAGACACCCTACCTGCGGCTCGGCATCGACGCACGGCCACCGGTGGATATCGATTGCCGGGGCCCCCGCCCGCGCGCCACGGTGATCGGGGAAATCAGCACCGCGGTCAATGCCGCGCTGGGCCAGACCGTGGCCAGCCACGATGGAAAAAACCTCACCCTCACATCGCCCACCAGCGGCGCCGCCAGCCGCATCGTCATCGAACCCCCGCAGGCCGAAGACGCCCTTGAGTTGTTACTCGGCGCACCAACCGGGACCTATCGGGGCACGGAGTCCTCGGGGGTCAGTTTCGTGGCCACCATCGAGCTGAGCGGCGGCGTCGATCTGAGCAGCGCGGAGCGGATACAACTCGGCATTGACGGCTCGCCGCCGGTGGAAATTTCTTGTGCGGGCGCCAACCCTGCCCACACGTCATTGAGCGAGATCATCGTCGCCATCAATCTGGCCCTGGACAAGATCGTCGCCAGCCACGACGGCAGCTACTTGCGCCTGACGTCCCCCAGCAGCGGCACCGGTAGCCGCATTGTCTTCGAGGTGCCCGGCGCGGCGGACGCCACCGCGGCCCTGTTCGGCATCATGCCGCCGCGCACCTATCAGGGTGCCGATGCGGCACCGGCACGGATCATCGGCCAAGCGGACTTAAGCGGCGACATCAATCTCGGCAACAGACGTTACCTGCGCCTGGCCTTGGATGGCGGCACGACGCTAGACGTGGACTGCGCAGCCACCGCCGCCGATCCGCAACACGCCGATCTGGATGAAATCATCACCGCCGTCAACGCGACCCTGGGTAACGGGATCGCCAGCCGCGATGGCAGCCGCCTCGTGCTGACTTCCGGCAAGGTGGGGACGGCCAGCCGTATTACGGTGACGCATCACACCGCCGGCAACGCGCGAACCCTGTTGCTCGGTCAAGTCGCCGACACAACGGAAGGAGCCGATCCGCAACCCGCGCGCATCACGGGAGAGGTTCCCCTGCTCAGCCCCGTCGATCTCACCGCTCGCCGCGTGCTGCGACTGAGCGTGGACGACGGCCTGCCCACGGATATCGATGTCTCCGGTGAGATGCCGCTCATGACCTTCCTGCCCGACATTGTCGACGCCATCAACGCCCAATTTCCGGGGGTCGCGGCTATTGGCGAAGACAACAAACTGCAGCTGACCTCGAACACGGCGGGGGAACACAGCCGCCTCGCAGTGTCGCCATTACGCTACCTGGAGGTCGTGGAGTATCCGCCCGAGGTGATCGAAGCACCACCGCAATCACTGCACCATGGCGCAAGCTGGCTCATTCACAATTCCGGCGTGAACGACGCCCATGGCGAGGTCTTGCTGAACGCACCCCAGGGCGTAGTCTGGCCGGCGCTGGTCAACGTCACGCAGGGATGGCAGATAAGACTGCTCACCGTCATCCAGCGGGGAGAGACCGCAAAGATCAGCCGCGACGAATCCCGAGGCCTGCGAGCCATTATCCAATCCCCCGGGGGCGAAACACGCCCCCTGCCCGCGGCCGACATCCTGGCGGGACCGTTGGGTGCACAGATCACGGTGCCCCAGCCACAGCCTTCGAGGCTGTGCCGCAACGGTGATGGGCTGCAGGTTCTGCATCTGGTGAACCCGCTGGCCTTCTATGTCGTCAAGCTGCGGGCCAGGAGCGAGCTGAACGGGCACCCAATCACGGTGGCCATCGCAGAGAGTGTACCGGACCCCGCCGGGCCACCAGCGTCCGATGGCGGTATCGTCGTACTGCAGGGCCGCCTGCGCCAAGACGGCGAAGATTGGCTCCTGGCGGATGTCGACGACAACCCCATCGTCAAACTGCGCCCTGGCCCGGATGTTCGACTGGCGGAATTCCTCCAGCGTGCCGTGAGCGTCACCGGCCCGGTGTATCCCGATACACCGCCGCTAATGGTGGTCAGGCAAATTGCGCAGCTATTTGACGTTAGCGTGCACGTAAGCCCTTCTCTGGGCGACGTCAGCGAGGAACATTACCCCGGCGTCACCATCGGCGTGGACCCACAACGGGACGACGCGCTGGTGCGACGGATCAATGCCGGGCCACAAAGCTCTATGCTGATCAAGGCCGAACCCCTGGCCAAGGATACGGGTTTAAAACTCCTGCGTGGCCAGAACCGGTGGCGTTATCAGGACTGCCACGGTGACCGCTTCGATGCGGCCCATTTCGATGAAGCCCATTTCGCCGGCGGTGGCTGCCGGGACCGGGCCATCTTCGACGTCAGCCGGTTTACACCACTGCCGCCGGAGCGGGTGAAAACGGTCTTTGCCGACGCGGAAAACCCGCCCCAGCCCAGCGCCCAGGCCACTTTTACCTGGACCCGGCACAAACCCGGCACCCTGGTGGTGAACCTCCCGGCCGATCTGCCGGCCCGTTTCGGCGGCCATTTTGATCAAGCCCGTTTTGGACAAGCCACCGGCAATCCCGAGCTGCACGAAAAGGCCGTGACGGAGCCGCCCGACGACGAGCGCTTTCTGGTGACGCTGCTCAACGCCAACTCCACGCTGGTGGAAGCCACCGTCGCGGGATTCGTACCGCAAGGCTGGCAGGCCGTCACCCTGCCGTTTCGCAACCCGGCGGCCCTGACCCTGGGCACCAACAGCGCACCCGCACGGCTCTATCTCTCAGAAGAGGGATTAAGCGGGTTTATCGAAATCAGGGCTCGGGAGGCGGGTATATGGGGCAATGACATCGCCGTTTCCGCCCGCGAATCCGGGCCGGCGATGTTCGATGTCGAGGTCATTTATGAAGGTGCTCGTTTTGAAAATGCCCGCAAGATCACCATGGGCAAGGATCTGAGCGAACCAGACCAGTATCTACCGGCGCAAACGGACGTGTTATTACAACCAGGGCCCCTTGGCATATTGCAGGCCAAGGCCGCCGGCATCCATGCCGCCGTCACCAGAGATAAAACAGAAGTATCACTCAAGAACCGTAACCGTCACTAACGGAGGAACCGTTATGCAAAACCAAACCACACCTTACATCACCCGCAACCCCGGCGACCTGCTCGCCGCCGGCGACTGGAACCAACTGCAGTTAGACATTAAAGATGACATCCTGGCGGCCAAAGAAGCCGCCAAGGAAGAGATTCGCGAAGAGGGAGTCAACATGGCAGGCAACAGTGAGAAATTCGACAACCAATCCTCGACGGAGTGGGTCGCCCAACTGGACGAACGCTATGCGCAAAAAATCCATGATCACGAGGAGATCGCGGCTTATCGACGTTACATCAAACGCTTTACCGAAGACGATGATGTCGTACTGCTTGATCATGGTTTGGGACGCTACCCCCTGGTCGACGTCTATGAACTGAAGGAACTTATCGGCCTCACCAATGATGGAAAAATCCTGGCGGAATGCCCCGAGTTGGAATTGGATACCTGCAAGCTGTTCGTCTACTACGGCCACCGGGAAGCAGAGCGCTATGGACTAATGGGCAACATTCACCGGCAAAAGATAAAGATCGGCGTCCCCCTGGAGGTGTTCTTGACCGAACTCAACGTGGACTATGAGGACGACGATACCCTGGGCGACGTGCTTAACGACATGTTGGATGCATTTATGGAAGACCCTAATGATGAGATCACCCACTGCCGCAGCGACTGGATCGAGGAATCCGTCAAGGATCGGCGCAAAGTTGAGGAATTGAAACAGGCCGATGAATGGGCAGACATCAAAGTGGCCCTGTTGCCGGTACAGGTGCGTGGCTCCCGAGTGAGAGCCAGGATAACCATGGATCTATCAGAGATGGATTTACCCCCTATCGATGTGGAAATCATTCGCCGTGTAGAGATCGCGCATGTCAACTATGAAACCACCGCGGTCTTCATAGAGGACACGCAGATCACTTTCTCCGAAAATAGCTTAAACGAGAATCAGAAAGAGGAAATCCGCAAAAAGGCCAGTAACGACATGAAACCCCTCGATCTCATGATCCTGCTGCGCAGTTAGGCGGAAACGGTTCACATGTGCCTGCCGGGTGGTCATTATCCCGGCAGGCGGTCTCGCAATGATGATGTTGTTGTAGTGACAATCATCTCGGAGCCACTGTTGAGCAACGACCTAAACCTGGAATAAAGCATGAAACTGCTCGACCAATACGATGGCAGCGGGACACCTTTCGAGGGTGACCGCACGTTACTGCTGCACGGCCTCCCTGCCGGCGTGCGCATACGCCACGCCAAAATCAACCTGACCCCCATCGACACGAGCAATGGTTCAGACCCGTTTACGGAAACAATCACCTTTACCGGCAACCGTGGTGACTGGGGCACAACCAAGGCGGCCAACGCCGATTGGGTCGAGGTGGATTTTCATGCCCGTCGCACATTGGCCGGGGTCAAGGGCAGCAATTTGAACAATGCCACATTGCAGGTCGACCTGGGCGGTGCCTATGTGGAAATCAACGACAAAGGCGCCTTGGCGGCGCCAGACGGCACGCCCTTTACCATCAGCGGTAACGAGGAACGCCTGCCCGGCTTGACAGTGATTAAATTCAAGCTGAGCAACACAGGCACGAGTCCCGACATCCAAGACGTTGTTATCCGCAGTGCACCCAGCAACGTGAACGTACGATTGGGTAACCTGGCGCCGTTCTGGACCCGGGTGGGCGAGATCACGACGCCGCAGGACTCGACGGACTTTGCCCGGATCCTGCAAGCATTTATTGCAGACCAGGAGGCCATTAACGGCTTTTATCGCCTGCCGCTCACTATCCACTCCGACACCCTCGCGCGACTATCCGTCATGGTGGAGATCGAATACCTGTTCGAGACCGCCCTGTTGCCGGCAGAACTGAGCGAAGTGTCATTACCGTTCGACTATGACAGCATCGCCAACATCGACGAGGGTGTGTTGCAGGTTGCGCTGCCGCCGAATGCACAGGTCGTTCCGCGGGATACTACCGCCAGCGTCATCGGGGCCTTCGACGACTCCCGCATTATCTACGGCCCCCTTGGCAGTGCCGACGCCCCGGGCGAAGCCAGGGTGTCGCCCTCATCGACCCAGGCCCAACCCATCAAGCTGAACAAGGGCGCCGGCGCCACGGCAATCGATCTGCTGCTGGCGGCCGTCACGCGTACGGTGCGGTTACAGCTCGACCTGCGCGAAGACCTGGATGGCAAGCCCGCCGGCGCCTCTCTATTGACGGATAACGTCGAGTTCAGCCTCGACCGCGAAACCGCGGGACAGGCAACGTGGATCAGTGTCCCCCTGCCGCAGGAATTCCAGTTTCAGGCCCAGCAAAATATCCTGTATTGGCTCGTTCTCCAAAGCCTGGAGGGCGAGGCGGTTTGGAGCGCGAAGCCGGCAGATGCCGATACGCCTGGCCTGCAAAACACCCAGAACGGCGGCCTCTCCTGGCGCCTTTCCAGCGCTGAAGACATCGCGGGCCCAGTGGCGGCCCTGTTCCGCCTGCGCTACCAGCCGGACCGTTATCAAGTCCCCATCGAACTGGAAATAGGCAGCGGGGCCAGGGCGCAACGGGTCAAGCTGGACCGCTTTCAGCCGCTGGGCCGGGTGGAGTTTACGCTCGACCTGCCCGAGGTGGCCGATGCCTTCAATGACTACCTGAAACAGGCAGGCCCTGCCAGCTGCATCGAGGCCGAGCATATCGCCGATGGCGCCTTCAACGACTGGTCGCGCCTGGGTGATGAACTGGCGACGCCCGCCTTCGTCGCCTTACAGCATAGACCGCTCGCGATGGTCGTGGCCCCGGATGGACTACTGACCTACGTCGCAACCACAAATACCAGCACCAGCTACCTTGAAATTTTCCAGGCAACATCAGGGACGGTAAGGCCCCCCATCAGTTTAGGATCATTTATCGCCCCCTCTGCGCTGAGCATCAGCCCAGACGGGCAGCGTCTTTATCTGCTGACCCTTGAAGCAGAAAGCCGCCTGGCCGTCTTCGACACCGCCACCGGCGCAATGGAGGGTGAAGCCTTTTTCATCCCCGACGGAGCGGCGACAGGCATGGCTCTGAGCCCCGATGGTGCGCGTTTGTATGTTGCGCAATACCTAGACACCAAATACGAATCCACCGCGCCCGAACACCTCGGAGTGATTCGGGTCTACGCCACAGCGGAACTTGGTGGTGTGGGTGACGGCCCCAAGACGTTGCACAGCATAGGCATCGGAAAAAAGATGAACCCTCGCGCCATCCGCACTGCCTCCAGCGAAAGTGGAAGCCCCTTTTTGTATGCGCTAGTCTGCGACGCGACCGATGACCAACAATGCCAGATCCAGCGCTACGAAACAGACCACCACACCCTGGCCGGGGCACCGCTGGGCGTTGGCAAGGGTGACGGAGAGTTGGCCATCGCCCCTTGCGGCCGGCGGGCGGTGGTGACCAATGTCAGTGCCAACAACGCCAGCCTGAACATCATCGACCTGTGGCAATGGAAGTCCGAGGGGGCCGCTATGACTCTGGCGGCGCAGCCGCGGGCGCTCGCTATCGCGCCCGATGGCGAGCGGGCCTATGTCATTTCCCGCCACGACAACGATAAGACCAGTATCACGATTATTGCGATAGATCTCGATCAGCGGCGACAGAGCGGGAGCCTCATGCTCGATGGGGTAGCCAGGGACATCGCCCTGCCCCCCAATGGTGACCACCTGTACCTGCTGTTGTCCGGCGGGATAAACCGGCTGGCCAGCGTAAAGACATCGACCTTCGCACCGATCGAATGGGCCGTAACTGCCGGCCGCACCACGCGTCTGTGTTTCCCGCCCCCGTTTGGGAATGTCGTGGCACTGGGGATCTCAGAACTCGGCACAGTAGCGATCGCAACGACGCTGGCCCAAGTCACCCCCATCACCACGGGCTGCGCAAGCCCCTTTCGGTTTAGCTTCTGGGGCATTGCCACAGAGCTGGATGCCGTCGCTGAAATCGTCTGGATATCCGAGGCTTGCGACCCACTACAGCGTGAGCAAATACCGATCGAAGTGCTTGAAAGAGAGGAAATTGGCGGCATTGCGGCCAGTGCCAACCGCATGCCCTCGGCAGCGGATATGGTGTTGCACAGCCGACGATTGACACCACCCGAAGGCGCCACGCAGGCGGAAGTACGCTTCAAGACCGCCGGCGGCATCGCCATTATCGACAAGGCCTCTTTGCGGGTGACCGCCGAGGCAACAACAAACAGTGAACTGCGTCTGGACGCCAAGGGACAGCCATTTAATTGGACGCAGCAACCGGAGACCAAGACAGGCTTGATCATTACAACGCAGGTCGATGGCATTCAACTGAGCAACACTGGAAGTGAGACCCTCTCATTAATACAAACCACCCGGGTCACGCCCGATCAAGCCTTTGAATTGCAATTCCACGGCCACGCGGTGGAAATATTCTCAGAAGATTCACCGCCCACGGTTGAACTGCACTGGCTGGATTCGGAAGGCGCCAGCCTGGGCACAGACACCAATCTGGCGATCTTGCCAGTCGACTTTGAGCGACACGCCGTCGCCGGCACGGCGCCGGGCCAGGCAGATCAGGCCGAGATCCGCATCACCCTTCCCCCGCAAACAACATTGATGACTCAGCACATTTCACTGCGCCAACAGGAACCCACCGCCGTACCTGTCGGGTTCCTGTCACATGCACCCGGCGAACTTAGTGTCTCCCAGGGACGAGTGGTCTATGACCTCGGTGAACCCACCTCCCCTCAAGTGCCATCGACGGGACTGTGTGAGCCAAAACAAGCAAAGCCGACTCAAGCCCGGAATGCCTGCTTTTGTGGAGTCTGCGAGGCGGTGCACGAAATGACCGCTGCAACACCGGCCACGACCCCTGCTGGACGGCCTGCGATCACCGGTACCTGTAGTGCCTGCGGCAGTAGCATGATCAACCTCGGAGGCCGGTTGGACTATAGGGCACCGAATATCGCTTTCCTTGAGAGGAAGTTTATGCTGCGTAAACGCAAGCCGGAAAAGGCAAGGGTTAGCGCAATTTCACAACCGCCCAAGAAATACAAGACATCCCGCATAACCCGCATCAAGGGTATCGGAGAAGCCCGCGCCCAAAAATTGGCAGATGTAGGTATCACATCAATCAGAAAACTGGCCGCCCTTGAACCCGAAGAAATGCAACGAATACTAAAAACTATTTCACTGGCACAAGCCAGTCAGTTTATTGAGGAAGCAAAGTCTTTGTATTAACCCGACACTCAACGGCAATGGACTATAAGTCCATAGGTTGTACTCATTGCGCCTGAAAAATCTCTATAATACAGTACACTGTTCCTCAAATACGCTATGAGACCGGGCACGTATAAAACGAGTGGATAGACGCGCATTTCTTCAATCCGTTGCTGCCATGTCAGTTGGACTGACCGGTTGTCAGTACATGCCGCATGAAGGTTTCTTCAATGACTGTCCTGAGTCTAGGCTTCCTGAATCGTTAGCAAACCATGAGTTGGTCAAAGCCACATGGGAGGGAATTGATACCCGACAAGTGTGGGATTGCCACTGCCATCTCATTGGGGTGGGGGATTCCAACTCTGGGATTTGGGTAAATCCCGACATGCGGTCGATATTGCATCCGATGCAACTAACCCAGTTTAAATTTTATCTCAACGCCTCTTGTGTCCGCTCGGGTAACAAAGAAACCATTGACGAAGGCATGGTGCAACGCTTGCTGGATATTCATACGGACCTGCCTGAGGGTTTTCGCTATATGTTGCTGGGGTTTGATTATTATTACGATCACGATGGCAACATTCACCATGAACACAGCGCATTTCATACGCCTAATGAATATGCATTGAGGATGGCAAAAACTCATCCCGACCAGTTTGAGTGGATTGCTTCAATTCATCCTTATCGGAAAGATGCGGTTAGCGCATTGCATGATGCGGTAAACAACCACGCGCGAGCCATAAAATGGTTGCCCAGTGTAATGGGGATCAATGCCAATGATCCGAAATGCGATGCATTTTATGAAGCATTGGTGAAACACAATCTACCTTTATTGGCCCATGTGGGTTCCGAACACGCGGTTGATACACCGACCGGACAGACTTACAACAATCCATTATTGTTCCGGCGCGCGCTGGATCATGGGGTGCGGGTGATCTTTGCCCACTGTGCCACATTAGGGGAGAGTGAGGATATTGATAAGGGCAAACACGGCTCCATGGTACCGAACCTTGATTTGTTTGCGCGCCTGATGGCAGAGCCTCGATATGAAAACCTGGCCCTGGGAGATACTGCTGCCATTACCCAGGTGAATCGTGATCGCTGGAAAATAGAAAAAATCGTTGAGTCCGACGAGTGGCACGATCGTTTGGTCTATGGTTCGGACTATCCGTTACCCGGAGTAATGCCGGTATTTTCACCGCTGAACTTTGTTAATTGGGGTATGCTGCCACGCAGTGAAGCGAAAATTTTATCGGAAGTGCGGCGTTATAATCCTATATTGTTTGATGTGATGCTAAAGAGACGCATTAAGGCCAAAGGAAAACGCTTAAAAGCCAGCATGTTTGAGTCGCGCCGGCATTTTGTGAAATCCCCCACAATCCTCCCGTAAAGACGCTACCGGTATACAAATCAGTTATAAGTGCAAACCACACTCTGCTTTAGCGGTATCGACCCAACGACCACAGCGATCATCGCCAGGTTTAGTACAATGAGTACACCCTACGGATGAGTAGCCTTGTGCCACCATCGGGTGGAACGGCAGATTATGGTCACGAATGTAGGCATCGCGCTCCTCTTTAGTCACATCAACCAGCGGATAGAATTTTATCATTCCACCGCGGTGCTCAAATACATCAAGAGAAGCACGGTGTTCGGTCTGCCAACGGATCAAACCGGATACCCACACCTTATGTTTTTTCTTGATCTCATCGAGAGGTTCAACTTTGTTGATTGAGCAGCAGAAATCAGGATCACTCTTCCAGGTTTCATCCTTCAAGGTGTACTCGTGCTTCCACTCTTCAGGATGCACATCCACCACATCCAGATGATAAAGCTCCGTCAGCTTCTTTTTGTACGATAGGGTCTGCGGAAAGTGGTAGCCGGTATCAATAAAATGAATTATCTGGTGCGGCGCCGTGGTTGAAAACAGATGCAGCAAAAAAGCAGAGTTGGTGGCAAATGATGAAGTCAACATCACCTCACTGGGCGAGAAGTCTTTGTAGAGTTGCTCAACACGCTGCTCAGGCGTTAAGTTGTGATAACGTTCATTAAGCTCTTTGATGCGCGCATCGATAGATGCCTCCGAAATGGAGGCGTCTTGGAAAGGTTCTGAAGTCGACTCTGGGGCAGAATCAGTGACAATGGAGTTAACAACTGCTGAATTCATATCATTGAAACCATCGAAAAAAGTTGATCAAGCGGTCCCACTGCCCCATCAAGCACTAGCGACCATTCATTATAAGTCTAGGCTATAACAACAACACACAAAAATAACAATAAGTTATATAAGATAAAGGAGCACAGGGCATAAAAACATGGCTGACGGAAGTGTGAACTATAGCATAATAAGCACAGTATTAGGCGGAGCATAAGAAGGATAAACGCCCAATGCCATTAAGCTAGCAAAATTATGACTGTTTTGTAGGTTGGCGGTG